>JABJOR010000465.1 GCA_018664265.1 Rhodospirillales bacterium | reverse complement strand
TGGCAACATCATTGGCACCATGGGCGAATGATAACAAAGCGGCGGAGCAAATAAGTGGCACGTGAAACAGCACACGTAAGGACTGTGACCTGTTTTCAAGGCCTTCAGATTGCTTGCGAATTACCGGGCGCATGATGGCGTTTGTTATAAAGAAAATCAGAACACCAATACCGATCAACATTGAGGTATCGGGTTTCCAGATTTTTTTCAGACCCTTCATAATCAAATAACATGAAAAAGCAGATGCCATAACGGCAACAAGAAGTGGAACCCAGCGCCTTGCTGCTGCGATTTTATCTTCTTTATTGATGACGTTGATTTTTAGTATAGCCAGAAAAAAAGCGGCAATAATTCCGCCTAGCAAGGGTGAGATAACCCAGCTTGCAGCAATTTTCCCCATGGTTGCCCAGTTGACCACATTAAATCCGACTGCGGCAATGCCAGCACCCATAACACCGCCAACTATGGAGTGTGTTGTGGATACCGGTGCCCCGAGGAATGTCGCAAGATGCAGCCACATAGCAGCGGCCAGTAAGGCCGACATCATGGCCCAGATAAATGTATCGCTGTCTGGAACCAACGCCGGGTCGATAATTCCCTTTGATATGGTTGATACCACATCACCACCGGCAATCAGCGCGCCTGCGCTTTCGAATATTGCAGCAATAACCAATGCTCCAACGAGTGTCAGGGCCTTTGCACCAACGGCAGGGCCAACATTGTTGGCGACATCGTTGGCACCGATGTTGATTGCCATATACCCACCAAGGGCTGCAGCAATAATAATAATCACAGCATTGGCATGGTTAACAATCTGAGTGTTTGCATAAAGAGCAGCTACACAAATGAACAGGATGGCAAATCCGGGGCCAACAAGGTTTTTGCCAACATACATATTGGCTTCTGCGACCATGGTTAATTTACCAAGATCCTTGTCGAGCGTATTAGGTTTTTCGGATGGATCCTGAGGAGAGAAAGGCTGAGTGCTCACAGTAGTATCCCCTTTGATCGCGTCAGTTGACGCTGAGAAGTCGTCCATACAAACGATGTATTCATATTGCAACAGATAAAGACTCAAAATTCAGGAAAAAATGACCAAAGTCACAAAACATCACAATCGGTCACATGTCTGGATCGAAAAACCGCATAATGCCAAAAATAACCGCAAAAACAGTTTGTAAAAAAGTCATGAAATGCCTTGACCTTCGGTGCCTAGTCCCGTAAAAACCGCCATCCAGACGGTGCCTTGGTGGTGGTGCTGTGTGATTCGATCTTTAAGTAGTTTTTACCATCTATCAAGTTTACAAGGATACAGAATATGGCCAGACGTTGCGAACTGACTGGTAAAGGCGTATTGACCGGAAACAATGTGAGCCACGCTCATAATAAGACCCGTCGTCGCTATCTGCCAAATTTGCAGATTACTTCGCTTATGAGCGAATCTCTTGGTGAAACAATTCGCCTTAAATTGTGCACCAGTGCCCTGCGCACTGTTGAGCATAAAGGCGGTCTGGATGCCTATCTGCTGGATTCACGCGATGCTAATTTAACCGCCGACATGGTGCGTCTGAAAAAACGCATCAAGAAATCTGTTGCCGTTGCTGCATAATCAGCAATGACATGATTGAATGATAAGGCTCGCTTCGGCGGGCCTTTTTCATGTCTGATACTTAAGGATTACAGACGATTTCGCCGGAATAGTACGATTCTATCATTGGCCGTGTCTGACACCCAGATGTAGCGCCCGGCAACACAGACGCCTTCCGGGCCACCAATAACCTGAATGCCTTCATCTATATCGCCTACAGGCATCATGTGGCGATCTAGCATAACAATCCGATCATTGTGCTGATCCGCTACAAATAGCATGCCTTCATCATCCAGCCCGATATATTTTGGTGCGTCAAAGCCATAATCGGATGTACTCAGGTCTCGTTTATAGTTCAGATCCTTATCAAAGATAACAATCCGATCGTTGCCTGGGTCGCTGAGGTATACTGTGTCATCGGCGCCAACCTCAACATCATGAGGTTGCGATAATGTTACGCCGCCTGCTTCATGGATGCTTTGGACGATTTTTCCACCCTCAATGACCAATAGTGCGTTGGCTTTGGTGTCGGCAACGTAAACACGCTTGCTTGAAGCTATTGCGACGCCTTCAGGCCCGGCAATCCCTTCGCTCCACTGATCAATAAGTTCAACCTGAGCTCCGGTGTATTTTGAGACGCCCTCGAAATGATAAATCATTATGCGGCCATTGCCACTATCGGCAACATACAGACGATTTTGTCTGTCGATTGCGACATCATGGGGGGATTTAAATTCGCCCAGGCCTATTTCACCAATGGTTTTCAGATCGCCAGGCGACAGAACCTTTACGACATCGTTGCCTTTATCGGCGACCAGCAGGTAGAGGCCATCCTGTGTAATGGTCAAATCATGGGGCTCTGAGAAATTTGTATCAGAAACTCCAAGGGATTCCGGTGTGCCCCAGTTCTCTGCATTGGCTGGTATTGTATTGGCAATAAGAAAGAGTGTGCACAGGGCCAAAGTGTGAAGGCTGAATTGTAGGAATTTCATCAAAAATCGCTTTCAAGAGAGAACATATGTAACAGTGTTTTCTGATCATCAGGATCAAAATTGTCATCAGATATCAAATATATAAAGATAGTGCCGTCAGAGTCGGAAATTGCATCGATGCCTTCCATGTTATCGATATTGAAAGGCGGTGTTAACTCGGCAATCAACGCGCCATTCAAGATGGTTTCTGGCGTGGCGGCATTCAAGTCATTGATTGATATATAACGAATACGAATAGCGACCCCTGATACATATCGGTACCGACGTTCAAGAATGAGGATATCTCCGGAAGGGAGGGCTGTTGCACCAGAAGGCTCGTAGCCATCTTCAAAGGAATATTGTAGAGCGTCCCAGCGATCCGATGTTCCGATCCAGCCTGTGCGCGTGTCGTCGTCTCCCATGCCTTGCGTCAGGGCAAAGATGCGACCGTCTGGAAGCTGGGTAAGGGCTTCAATGCCTTCGTTGTAGGGGGCGTTTGTGAGACCCTCAGGGGCTGTGATCAACGTTGGTGTTTTGCTGTCCAGAGCATACTTTAACAAGCGGTGGTTTCTCTCAAAGGCCACAATTTCACTGCCATCGGGCAGATGCGCCATGGCCTCTGCATCACGGTTTTTCTTTTTATCCAAAATACTCTCATCAAGCCCGTATACAGGCTCAAGAGCAGATTGACTTAGATTGGTCAAATTGCCATCGCTGTCATAGTTCAAATCGGCTTGCAAGCGGTATCCACGATCTGAATAGGATACCAGCGTTTTCCCGTCAGGTGAGATATCAAGGGATGAGAACCCGCCAAAATTGCCATCTGAGGAAGAAAGAACCAGACCGCCCTGATATGTTAACTTGCCAACGGTCTGAATGTCAGCTTGCTCTGAATGAAGCGCGATTACAGAGGATTCAATGGTGAGTGTATCTGCATGACCAGCCGCATGAGGAATAGCGAGTGAGAGGATCAGTGAGGCGGCTCTGAAAATCTTTATCATGGTCAATTATGTAACCTGAAATTGTTATCCTCGCTTTTGACGCAGATCATCGCTTTCATCAAACAGCTCCATGAGATTGGACATCATCGTTCCACCCAGCTCCTCTGCGTCAATCAAAGTCACTGCACGTCTATAATAACGGGTCACATCATGGCCAATTCCTATGGCGGTCAACTCAACAGGCGATTTGGTCTCAATCCATTCAATTGTATCACGCAGATGCTTTTCGAGGTAATTCCCTGGATTGGTCGACAGGGTTGCATCATCCACGGGAGCACCATCGGATATGACCATCAGGATGCGGCGTTGTTCAGGGCGTCCCAGCAGGCGGTTGTGTGCCCAAAGCAGTCCTTCACCGTCGATGTTTTCCTTGAGCAAGCCTTCACGCAGCATCAAACCGAGGTTCGCTCTGGCACGTCGCCAGGGCATATCGGCTGATTTGTAAACAATATGGCGCAAATCATTGAGGCGTCCAGGATTCTTTGGCTTCCCTGCGGCAACCCAGCGTTCACGCGAGGAGCCACCTTTCCAGGAACGGGTTGTGAAGCCCAGAACCTCGACCTTTACACCGCACCGTTCCAGAGTTCGGGCAAGAATATCCGCGC
>JABJOR010000464.1 GCA_018664265.1 Rhodospirillales bacterium | reverse complement strand
TTCCAACCCGGCGCAGGCTGAGACCATTCGGGGGCTTTCCCGTGATGATCTTTTCACGGTTGTGGTGGATTGCTTTATGACGGATACAGCCGATTATGCAGACATTATTTTACCCGCAGCCAGCTTTCTTGAGTTTGATGATCTTTCAGCATCTTACTTCCAACTCAGGATTGGGCCTCAGGTAAAATGCGCAGAGCCCATGGGCGAATCTCTTCCTAATCAGGAAATTTTCAGAAGGCTCGCAAATGCCATGGGTTATGATGCCCCTGAATTATTTGAAGATGATCAATCCATGATCGATGCTGCCTTGAAAGAATGCAACATTGATAAGACATGGGAACAACTTAAAGAAAGTCCCTGGACGGACATTAGCGTTGATCCGGTTGATTTGTGGCAAAGCGGCATTTTTGCGACCCCCAGCGGGAAAATTGAAATTGCCAGTACCCAGGCACGAAGCGATGGACATCCCTACACACCAACACCGGATATCGACAAAAAACCGGCAGGCAATGCCTTGCGATTGATATCACCGGCAACCAAAGATTTGATGAATTCCAGCTATGGCAATGATGCAAAGGTTCGTAATATGATGGGACCAGCCACTATAACCATGCACCCTATCGATGCTGCTGATCGGAGCATTCAAAACGGCGATGAAGTTATGGTCTCAAACAGTGCTGGTGAGTTGAGACTTACGGCATGTGTGGATGATATGACACCTTGCGGTGCGGTGCTTGTACACAAAAGTCGATGGATTAAGTTCGAAGCTTCAAAGGCAAATGTGAACCTGCTTCATATCCCACAAAAAACAGACATGGGAGAAAGCACCTCGGTCCACAATACAGAAGTGCTTTTAAAGAAAATTTGAGCTATAGGCAAAAACTGTTTTCTTCCCCATAAGAAGAATTTCGCTTATACTGTCTTGATTCGGGAGACGTAAATTAAAGATCGGGATTAATGCTATGGGCAAAAAATTGCTAAGAGCTGCAAATTGCTTTCTACTTAATCAGAGAGGCGCGACAGCCATCGAATATGGCTTGATTGCTGCCTTGATTTCAATTGCTATCATTGCTGGCATAACAATGACAGGCACTGATATGGGAAACACTTTTAATAATTTAGGCAATTCTTTGGATTAAATCTTACTTTTGTAAATAATAAAAAACCCGGTTCATAAATATGAGCCGGGTTTTTTTGTTGGAATAGCGAATGCAGGAAAATCCTGCATTCGCCAAATCGCTGAGGATTAACGAACCATGACGGTTTCGTATTTACCTGCTTTGACTTCCATTTCCTTGTAGCTGCCAAGAACTTCGCCAAGGTCGTTGAACTCAACACCGGTTGCGCCGACATAATCGATTTCGCCACCAGCAGCCAGAATTCTCAAACCTTTTTCCAATTCACCTGGGTTAATCAATTCACCCGGCGCATTAGCAACATCCATCATCTTGGATTGTACAGCAGCACGATCAGAAGATTTTGCAGCCTGCATGGAAAGAGCAATCAAAGCCGCAGCATCGTATGATTCGCCAGTGAACGGACCGCCGACAGTGATACCAGCTTTTTCAGCCATAGCAGAAAATGTACTTGCACCAGCAGTTTCCGCGCCAGGAACAGTTGCGATTGAACCATTCAGGTCGGTTCCGAAAGCTTCAAGCAAGCTTTCACCAAACATGCCGTCAGCCATCATGAAGACTTCAAAAGCACCTGTGTCCAAAGATGCCTGGATCATGCCTTTGCCGCCTTGATCAATATAGCCAAAGACAGCGAGATGCTTGGAGCCTGATGCTGCAAGGGCACCGACTTCTGCAGAATAATCAGCTTTGCCATCTTCGTGTGCAGCAACCATGGATACCGATCCACCAGCAGCAGCAAATGCGCTACCGAATGAATCAGACAGGCCTTTGCCATAATCGTTGTTGGTATAGGTTACAGCAATGTCCTTGATGCCACGGCTCATCAGAATATCTGCAATCACTTCACCCTGACGCGCATCAGAAGGTGCTGTGCGGAAGAAATAACCTTTATCTTCGAGTTGGGATAAACCCGGTGAAGTTGCAGATGGTGAGACCATAACAACACCATTTGGTACGGCAACGTTGTTGGCAATAGCGCCTGTAACACCAGAGCAATCTGCACCCATGATAGCGGCAACGCCATCAGCCGTTATTAGTTTCTCGGCATTGGCTGTCGCAGCTGCGGAATCAACGCACGTTGAATCTGCGCGAATTGATTCCATTTCCATACCGCCCAGGAAAATACCGGAATCTGAAATTTCTTTCATGGCCAGTTCAGCAGAAGCAGCCATATCCGGGGTCAGGGATTCGATAGGGCCTGTATAACCTAGAATCACACCAACTTTGATTGAATCAGCAGCCAAAACCTGCCCTGTCAAGGATGCAAGAATCGTAGCTGCCAGCAATAGTTTTTTCATGTTTTTTTCTCCGAGTTTAAACGTTTTGATTTTTCTAACAGGACACTGTGTCCTATTTTCTCTCTCTTTTTATGACTTCAGGTAATATTCCACCTGGATTAAAGCGCATTACAAGCAAAAGCACCAACCCCATTGTAAACAATCGCATATGTTGGGCAGATTCCATGAGATGCAAGCGCAATGGGCTACTCTCGTCCATCCAGTTCGTCGCTGCATCGATTAACCACACACCAACAGGTTCAGCCTCAATCCATACGAACCAGATAATAAAGCCGCCCAAAACGGACCCCAGATTGTTTCCGGAGCCACCAACGATCACCATGACCCAGATCAGGAAGGTATATCGCAACGGATTATACGTGCCCGGCGTCAGCTGGCCATCCAATGTGGTCAGCATGGCCCCAGCGATACCGACGACGGCTGATCCCAGCACAAAGACCTGCAAGTGGCGCTTGGTGACATTCTTGCCCATGGCCCCTGCGGCAATTTCGTTATCACGAATGGCACGCATCATACGCCCCCAGGGAGAATTCAAGGCCTTCACACTCAAGGTCAGAATGATGATCAGCACAGTTGCAAACAGACCTGCGTAACATAATTTGACAAAAATACCGGAGGATTCCATCACCAATGTTCTAAGCATAGATGTGCGTTCATCACCACTGAGCGAAGACAAGGTTCCCGACCTCAAACTTTCAATCATGGATATGAACCATTCGGTTTCCTGCAAATTTACTTCATAAGGAACGGGCCGTGGCAATCCAGCGACATTTTTAACACCGCGTGTCAACCAATCCTCGTTCTTCATGATGGCTATAATAATTTCCGAAATTCCCAGTGTGGCAATCGCTAGATAATCCGAGCGAAGCCCCAAGGCTATTCTTCCAACCAACCAGGCCGCCCCGGCAGCAAACAACCCACCAACAATCCAGGAAAACAGGATCGGCAGGCCTAATCCACCAAGATATCCCGACACAGCAGGATTGAACGCTTCAATATCATTGGATGCCTGATCAAAGAAATACCGGAAAGCAAAGTAGCCAACAATAATAATTGGTGTCAGGGCAATGGCACGAAGCGGGCCTTTGCCCATTCTACGCACGATCATCACAATGGAGATCAGTACAGCCACGGCAACCAAGGCGGCAAAGAACAAGTTGCTCCCACCAGCAGTCCAGGCCTCCGGTACAGGGCTCTTGGATACCAACATGGCAGCCATACCACCCAGCGCGGCAAATCCCATGGTTCCCACATTGAACAGGCCGGCATAGCCCCACTGAATATTCACACCCAGCGCCATGATCGATGAAATCAGGCACAGATTGAAGATCGCCAGCGCCACGGACCAGGATTGGCCAAAACCGACGGTGGCAAACAAAGCTGCCATAATTGAAAAGGCAATAGTAGCGCGCACGGAATTGCTCATACCACTTTACCTTTCATCAGTCCTGTAGGTTTAACAAGCAGCACGATCACCAGAATGATAAAAGATACGGCAAATTTATAATCTGTCGATAGCAACTGTATCATGCCATCCGGTGCCATGCTTTCAGGCAAAAGATACATAAAGAATTTTTTATAGGCGTAGGTAATCATAACTTCTGAAAATGCGATAACAAAACCACCGACAATTGCGCCAACCGGATTGCCAATTCCGCCAACAATGGCAGAGGCAAAGAAAGGTAACAAAAGCTGGAAGTAGGTGAAGGGTTTGAAGCTCTTGTCTAAGCCATACAATGTTCCGGCAATGGTCGCCAAAGCCGCCGTAATAATCCAGGTCACCATAACCACACGTTCCGGGTTGATACCCGATAGTAGTGCCAGATCTTCATTATCGGAATAGGCTCGCATCGCCTTGCCCGTGCGGGTTTTTTGCAAGAACCAGAACAGGGCAACAACAATCAAGATTGCAACAACAACCGTTATGCATTGCGAAGTCTTTATGGCAAGTCCTTCATCCAGCCCAGTCATTTTTTTAAAGGCACGTGCTTTAATGATAAAGCGTTCACCATCGGCAAAGCGTTGATCATTGGGGCCAATAATAAAGCGCACTATGCCATTAAGCAGAAACATTACGCCGATTGATGCGATAACAAAAATCGCAGGAGAGCTTCGTTTTTTGCGGTAAAACTGATAAACGCTTTTATCGATTAAAAGCGACATGACAACAGCCGCCGCAATTGCAAAAGGTAATGCCAACAAGGCCGTTGGCAGTGGGCCAAAACTTACCCCTATGGATTGCAACCACCATGTCACCAATACTGTAACCATCGTGCCAAAAGCCATCATATCTGAATGGGCAAAATTGGCAAAACGCAAGATACTGTAGATCATGGTTACGCCAAGCGCACCAAGTGCCAGTTGTGAGCCATAGGCAATACCGGGTACCAAAACGAAGTTTGAAAACAACACGAGAGCGTTCAAAGTATCTGTCATCTGTCAGCCCCCCATAAACGATTGTCTGACTTCGGGATCGGCGAGCAAGGCTTCGCCCGTATCCGTGTGGCGGTTTTCACCCGTGACCAGAACATAGC
>JABJOR010000463.1 GCA_018664265.1 Rhodospirillales bacterium | reverse complement strand
CAATGCCCTTCCTGAACGGGGCATCGGCCAGAGCCGCTTGCCAACCATTCCCGGTGTGGTGCCGGGCCAGTATGATCGGCCCAGTGGATGCCTTTTCCATCCTCGCTGTCAGTTGATGGCAGATAGATGTTCAATTGAAGAACCTGAAATTGAAGGTGAACCGGGTCATGCCGTGCGATGTCATACACCTATTAAAGCCGGGGAGGGCACGCAGTGATGAGTGAACCTGTGTTGCAAGCCAATGAGCTGACGCGCCATTACGCAATCAAGGATGGTATGTTTTCGCCGCCAAAAATATTGAAGGCTGTGGATGGTGTTTCGTTCTCGCTGGTTCCAGGAAAAACCCTGGCTGTTGTTGGAGAGTCCGGCTGTGGCAAGTCCACACTGGGACGCTTGCTGACATTGATTGAGCCGCCTACGGGAGGCACATTTGTTCTTGATGGCGAGCCAGCTGATATTCATGACGTAGGACTGGTTCGGCGAATGCGCCAAACGGTTCAAATGATCTTTCAAGACCCCTACGGATCACTAAACCCGCGCAAAAAAGTTGGCACAATTTTGGAAGAACCCCTGATCATCAATACCAAGATGAGCAAGGAAGACCGCGAGGCAGCATCACGCGATATGATGACCAAAGTTGGCTTGCGCCCTGAACATTATAATCGATATCCACACATGTTTTCGGGTGGCCAGCGCCAACGTATAGCCATTGCTCGTGCCTTGATGTTGAGCCCCAAAGTGATAGTCGCTGATGAGCCTGTATCCGCACTGGATGTGTCTATTCAGGCCCAGGTTTTGAATCTGCTGATGGATTTGCAGGAAGACCTGGGGCTTGCCTATCTGTTCATTTCACACGATCTGAGCGTTGTTCGCCACATCGCCAATGACGTTATGGTGATGTATCTCGGGCGCCCGGTTGAACAAGGCCCCAATGAGGCAATTTTTGGCAAACCGATACATCCTTATACCAGAGCACTTCTGGCATCCACACCACGGGTTAATCCGGATGACCGGGAAGAACGTATCGTGTTGACAGGCGAGCTGCCTTCGCCGCTAGATCCCCCCAGCGGATGCGCATTTCACAAGCGTTGCCCATTTGTGCAGGATCGTTGCAGGCAAGAATACCCTGAATCCCGTGAGATTGAAGGCCGCTCGGTGGCCTGCCACTTTGCTGGCGAGGTATAAGCTTTAAATACTAGATCAAATTATTTGTTTTCAATTAAGGACTGGTTACTCTAGGGCGTTGCATGGATGCTGACTTGCTTGACGATAAAGTCTCCGCCGTTTGTGGCCATGCCAAATCCGTTGAACGGATCGCGGAAGCTTCTGTCGAGAACCTCAAACAGCTTTTTCCCATCGAGGCTGATAATCATCATGCCATCGCCGCCACGGGTCCATTGAATTTTATGAACCTTTTGGTCTTCCAGCTTGAAGGGGCCTTGTTTAACGTCGAGGGTCCGTACACCGCGCGTTGATGCGGTCATCAGCTCAATCGCACCGCCAACTGTATAGGACAGACGATATCCGATATCACGTTTGCTGCCTTGATAGGGGCCAATAATAAAATTGCCTTCGTTAACCCAGGAACTGACATCCACTTCGATAGAAAAGGCGTTGCTGATCGGGGTGTTGCTAAAAATGGCGGTGGGTTGGAGTGTTGGTGCAGATGTTCCGCTGCCTGATGTGGAGCTGCCCCCCAGTGCTTTATTGAGAATCTTGCCAAGCAATATGGACGCAGCATCATTGTTGCTGCTTCCGGATGAAGTCGCCTTGGGCTTATCAATGGCATTGCGTAAGCCCCAGCCTTTTTCAACAAAATAACGCCCGACCGACACATTCCAGTTCGGGTTTTTGTCATAATTGCCATCGGCAAAATCATCAAACAGAACATTTAGCGACCATGGACGGTCATAACCGTTTGCCAGATCGCGTAAATCACGCAAGAAAACCGGGTCGGCGGCGCTGTCCTGTTCGGCCTTGTCGATCATGGTGTTCAGCTTGTCTACAAACCCTTTAAGCCGTTCATCACTGGCGGTCTGTGCCGCTGGGTCATTTTGCACGGTTGGTGCGTCAGGGTTCTGCCAGGTTTGATAGGTTTGCGCTGAAACCGGGCTGGTGGAATTGAATGCTGTAACGCTAAAGATAGAAACAAGCAGGCTTGCAGCGAGAAATGGCTTTGATGGGATCAATTGCATGGGGACCTCAATAATTTTGTGTTTCACTACCCTAGCATATTTAATCCAAATGTGGATTCAGAATTTGTCTGTTGAAGTGTATTGGCGAGGGGAGCGCAATGTGGAACAATGATTATAAGCTGCGCAATTATAGTGCAGGTTCAGAAAAATCAATACAAGGGCTTTTGAAATGACGACGCAAGACAAAGAAGAAAGAAACAAACGATATAACCTACCCAGCATTCATGGGAAATTTGAAGGTGTGGACTGCAATATTCTTGATATTTCAGCAACCGGGTTAATGCTGGAAGGAATTGTCACGGATCACGTACGTGGTGATACAGCAACGGTTAGTTTACGATTCCCGCTCATGGATAAAACGATGCTGCTGGATATGGACGGGTTTATAGTCCGTATCGACGAGCGTGGAATAGCGATGGATTATGTATCGCCATCACGGACCTGGATCCGGATTCTGAATATTCTTAATATGCGTGAAAATAAGGCCTGAAATTAATTTTCAGGCCTATCCTTAGCAGTCAGTATTAAGCGGCACTGACTTCAGCCAGCAAAACTTTCATTTTGGTGCGAACGTCATTTTCGCTTAAGTTCACGGCGTGGGTCGCAATATCTTTCATGACCTTGCGAACAACATCATCATCACCGGGCTCATCCAAATCAGACATAATCACTTCTTTGGCATAACTTTCCGCATCGGCAAGGCCAAAAAATTCAGCCAGCCACAGGCCAAGTAATTTATTACGCTGGGCAGCTAATTTGAAATCCTGTTGATCTTTGTTTGCATGGATTTGTTCTTCTCCGCGGCCTTTGTTCTCTAATGACATGTCTTGATGCTTTCCTTATGGGTAAAGTTAAATTTATTGCCTATGAAGTATCTCAATGCGGGCTTCGGGGCAATCCCGAAATCGTTATTTAGATACAGGATTATTGAGAAATGGCCATTCTAACATCGAAAATGAACATCCAAACATACTTTGATATAGTGTATTGCTACAATTGAGTATATCCAACGAATAGCAAACCTTGAAGGTTTTTCAGGGATTTGTATAGTGGGCATGAAATTATAGCTATAGATGGAACAGGGGGAAGTGGATATGGATGGATTGTTTATTGCCGGGGGTGTTGCCGTCGCAATTATTTTATACATTGTCACGGTTTATAACGGTTTGGTGCGGTCGAAAAACCAAGTGGAATCAGCCTGGAGTCAAATTGATGTGCAACTTAAACGCCGCCATGATCTGATCCCAAATCTGGTTGAAGTTACTAAAGATGCAATGGATTATGAGCAGGAAACATTGACAGCAGTTGTTGAGGCAAGGGCTAAAGCTGTATCTGCAAAAGATGGTTCTCGTGAAGGAGCTATTGCTGCAGAAGGCCTTTTATCCTCTGCTATGGGCAAGTTGCTTGCTGTTTTTGAGAATTACCCTGATCTGAAAGCCAATCAAAACATTAGAGATTTGACGGAGGAGCTTTCAAGCACTGAAAACCGAATCGCTTTTTCTCGCCAACACTATAATGATTCCGTTAATCAGCAGAATGTCCGAGTTGAAAGTTTTCCATCCAATATAGTCGCCGGATCTTTTGGATTTAGACACGCAGTATACTTTGCCGTGGATGAAGCTGAGAAAGAGCCTGTAAAAGTAGACTTGCGCTAAACGGGTATGGAATCGCAAGATACAAACAGCATGGGCATGGCCGAACAGGTCGTTCCACAGCAAGACAAAATAAGCCAGGATATCCTGGAGCGAGGCCCTGTAATCGAGCGCTCTGACTTTGTCACTGAAATACGCGAAAATAAAAATGCCTCGACTTGGATGAGCTGCTTCCTGATTTTGATTGGGGGCGGATTCGGGTACGCTATTGGCTGGTCTTTGGAAATGTTCGCTTCTTCCTATGTGTCCGGATATGATCCTTTTTCAGGCACTTTAAAGCATTTTCTTTTCAGTAAATGGGGCATAGGCGGATGTATCACCATGCTTGTTACAAGCTTGATCTGGTCTGTCATTGTTCTCGTTAAAGGTGATCGTGTTTTAGTCTGGATGGTTGGGGCTGAATACGTGACAGAAGAAAATGAACGACAGCTGCATAATGTTGTTGCAGAAATGGCGATTGCTTCTGGTTTGCCCAAACCGCGAGTGGTTGTTGTAGAAGACCCTGCACTGAATGCTTTTGCTACTGGGCTTACACCGGAGAATTCTACTATCGGTGTTACAAGGGGACTTTTAGACACATTGGACCGGGATGAATTACAAGCTGTTGTTGGTCATGAAATGGGTCATGTTCTGAATAATGATGTGCTATATGCTACTATGATAAGTGTTCAGGTTGGCCTCATTGCTATGGTTGCCGATACAATTAAATTGAGTTTTCGCTCATCATCGAGAACCACATCACGGGTGGCTTATCGTGCGTCTTCCGGCTCGGGTAGGGGAAAAGGGAAAGGCTCAGCCGCTGCAGCAATTATTGCAATTGTTGTCTTAATCGCGGTCTCTATTATTGCACCTTTGTCGGCCAAACTGGTTCAGATGTCTATTTCGCGAAAGCGTGAGTTTCTGGCGGATGCAACGGCTGTAAAACTGACGAGGAACCCAAAAGGTTTGTTTGATGCTTTGGGGAAAATTTCCACGACGAAAAATCGATTTTCAAACGCTAACAGGGCCATACAGCACATGTTTTTTGTAAATCCATTTCGTGATTTTGACAGAAATGCATCTGAATTATTTTCGACACATCCACCCCTTATAGAACGTATCGATAAGCTGCGTGGAATGTTGTAGATATTACGATTTACGAATAAACTGTAATGATTATATACTGCTTAATAATTTGTATATACCGACTTGTTCCTGGAAACCGAATGCCTGAAAATAATAATAACCGTAATTGGGAACGACAAGCTTATGAAATGAAGTTGGAGCTTCATTTGGATAAAGGTGGGCGCGTTGCAGGCATGTCCAGTAACGTCAGCTTTAGCGGAATGATGTTTATTCCGAATTCTCCGGAAAATAGTATTCATATCGGCGACAGTGGTACGCTTTATCCTGTCCCCAACCCGGATAATTTATCATTTCCCTGTAGCGTCGTTAGAAAAGCTGGCCATGGATTTGGTGTTGATTTTATAGACCGACAAACATTGTTTGGCATGTTTATCACCCATGACATGT
>JABJOR010000462.1 GCA_018664265.1 Rhodospirillales bacterium | reverse complement strand
CAAGGAACCCTTCGTGATATTACGGGGGAGATGATTGGATCGGCTGCATCCATCAAGCAAGCATACGGTGGCCCGGTAAACCTTGCCATCATTTCTGATAACCCGGATGCATTGACCGACGATTGCAATTTGGCCGGAGTTGATGAAATTTTTACAGTCAAGGTCAACAGCCCTGATTTTGACGCTGCCGTTTATGAAGAAGTAGCTTGCCAGATTGGCGCCCAAACAAAACCCGGATTGATCTTGTTTGGGCACACTGTCAACGGCATGGCCTGCTCATCAGCTGTAGCAGCCCGATTGGGGGCAGGGTACGCCAGTGATGTTTTTGTGCTGGATGTAGAAGGTTCTGAAATTGTTGCGACACGATCAGCCTATGGCAACAAGGTTAATCTTGAAATGGGCTTCCCCGGAAAAGGCGTTGTTGTGTTGGGACTTCGCGGCGCGACATTCCTTATTCCTGAAGAAAAAGGCAGTGCTGCAGTCAGCGCCAAAGATATTGATGTTTCAGGCCTCACAGGATGCATGACCCATGTGGAGTATCAAGAAGCTCCACCATCAGACATCGATATTTCCAAGGCCGATTTTATTATGTCCATTGGGCGCGGTATTCAGGATAAAGAAAACCTGCCACGCTTTGAAGAATTGGCAAAACGCCTTGGTGCTACATTCGGGTGTTCGCGCCCCATTGTTGACTCAGGCTGGCTACCAAAACCCCATCAGGTTGGGCAATCCGGCAAGGTGGCATCCAACTGTAAACTTTATATTGCGCTGGGCATTTCCGGTGCTGTGCAACACCAATTTGGCATGAAGCACGTTGATACTATTATTGCCGTGAACACTGATCCAGAGGCGCCCATTTTCAATGTGGCAACCTATGGTGTGAACATGGATATCTTCGAGTTGGCCGACGCACTGGAACAACAATTTAACTAAACAAACTGAAAACCCGAAAACAAGCAAGTGGAGGAAGAGACGATGACACAACGAGTATCAGCATTAAGAGATCGCCATCTGGCATTAGGTGCAGAAGAAGGCATTGGTGAAGCCGTCGGTTATGACGACTGGAACGGCATGAACGTTGCATGGAGCTATAATTCTTCTGATCCCTGTGATGAGCATGACGCCGTGCGTGAAAACGCTGGTTTGTTTGATGTATCTGCCCTGCGAAAAATTCGCATAACTGGTCCTGATGCACTGGCTGTTGTTGATCATGTCAGCACCCGTGATATGAGCAAAGTTTATGCTGGTAAATCAGCCTACGGTCTGGTGCTGACCGAAGAAGGCACAATCTGTGATGACTGCATTATCGCCAACCTGGGTGATGATGGATATTTGATGGTTATCGGCAGTGGTGAAGGCTTGGAAAAAGTGCAGGAATCAGCCGCTGGTAAAGATGCAAAAGTTGAGCTGGATGACAATCTACACAATATTTCATTGCAAGGGCCTAAAGCCGTTGGCTTCTTGAACGATCACACACCTATGGACCTGCCGAGCCTGAAGTATTTTCATCAGGAAAAAACAACCCTGTTTGGTCATCCCTGCACGATTTCACGCACAGGGTATTCCGGTGAACGCGGCTATGAAATTTTTGCCAACGCAGATGTTGTTGTAGATCTGTGGGATACAATTCTTGAAAAGGGCAAAAGCATTGGTATTCGTCCATGCAGCTTCACATGCCTTGATAAAATCAGAATTGAAGCAGCGCTTTTGTTCTATCCTTACGATATGACCAAGGAAAACTCACCAACCGAAGTTGGCTTGGAATGGGCTATTTCGAAAACTGGTACCGCTCGTGGCATGGACGCAGCGGCTGCTTTGATCGGACAGGAAAAAATTACATTCTGCGGCATCGAAGTCGATCATGATGATGCGCTAGGTGGCGGCGAAGTTCTGTTAATGGATGGAGTGGAAGTAGGTACTGTGAACAGCCCGGCTTATTCTCACCGTATGGGCAAGTCTTTGGCGCTGGTGCATCTGGCGCTGAATGCATCTGCTCCGGGCACCAAGCTTCAGGTCAAAGGTGATGGCATTGACACAACAGCAGTTGTGGGTGTTACACCATTCCATGATCCTAAAAAAGCAAACACACACTCATAAGCAAAAAATCTTGAATGGGCTCCTCCGGTCATAAACCGGAGGAGCTTGTTTAAGTTAACGGTCGTAAGGAAAGCTATGATTT
>JABJOR010000461.1 GCA_018664265.1 Rhodospirillales bacterium | reverse complement strand
TAAGATCAACTTGATAGGAACTGGTTTCCGTTGAAATACTTTTTGTAATCCAACGTGTTCGACTATGGGCCATATCTTTCGATAATACGGCAAGAACATCATCAAGGTCGGAGATAATTTTAGCTTCAATAATAAAATCATAACTCAACAGGCCATCAACAACCTGGTCGGATAAATTTTCATCCAGCCTCTTTGCAGCGGAGGTTGCCGATCGACGAGCTACATCCAGAATTTTCTGGATGCTATCATCCAGTTGATCATTTTGATCATCAAAATCACTGGCAACCTGAATCATGCTGAATGCCAGCCCAAGCAATAGCGCAATGGTTAACCCAACGAAGGCTAACTTAAAGGAAATGCGGCTTTTGTTTAGAAATGACAATATGTATTTACCTGTTCAAATTTATTATTAATTCGGCTGAATATCCCACAACATTTTAGGTAGATTTTTTTGATACCGTTCCCACGACTCTGGATCAAGCCACTCCTGATAGGTTCCATAGATCACGGAAGAGTAACGTGCTGTGTTTATAATTTCATTTAACTTTCTAATTATATTTTGTCCCCATACATTTCTTGGACAGCCTGCATACACAGGAACATAGGAAGGATTTTCACGCATGGGGATAGCAATCACATTTTTCTCAAATTCCAGATTTTTGGCAATATAACGCCCCTCATAACCATATCCGATTGTGTAATCAACTCGGCCACGTTTCATCATTCGCATTAATCCCTCAAATATATCGTTCCCGAATGTTAGAAAACTATTTTTCCCATTTACTGAAGAATTAATAATCTGATCAATTGAGCTGGAATAAGAGCGTCCGGTGGAATACCCCAAGACAAGACCGGATGTTTCCATCATTTCCTTTAAGGACACTGCGCCATCAGAATCAATTAGCGTTTTAATAATGGGCAACTGATCTTTTGTTGTAATAATTTCGTTTTGCGGGGAAAGCATAAAAGGCTCAGAAAACAATACAACCTTCTCGCGATCTTTGTTTTTTAGTAAAGTTATGCTGCACGCTTTTTCTCCGGCAGCAAGCGTTACAATAATTCGCTTGAAATTGGCAATGCGCTCTTCATGACGATATTCAGGCATTCGCTCTTGAAAAAATGCCAATACCTTGTCCCCGACACCCTTTCGGGCATTTTCGCCTTTAATAATATAAACCGGTGGAAAATCAGGATAGAGCCACAAAATTGAGTCGTCTTGCGCAATAGAAGACCGTGTTGAAAGGCATAAAGAAATCACCGCCAATGCAAAACCCAGTACACAAAGTCGTCTCATTCCTGGCATCATGCCTTAATAAGCTCCATTCATAGCTCTTCAGATTTTTTTGACAGGGGGCCGACCTTGTTGACAAGTTCATCAAGCATGGTTTGCAGACGTTCCGATTGAGACAATAGCTTGCTGGTCGCTTCAAGAGCTTCGGCGGAGGCCGCCGTTGCTATTTCATGTGCAACATTGTTAATGGCGTCAATAGAACTGAGAATATCATCTATCATTTGTTCAGCGTTACCAGCTTTGCTGCGCAGAACTTCAAATCGACGGCCATCATTTTTATGGCGCTGATCAGGTAGTTTACTGGGTTGCTGATTATCCTCATCGCCGGGTAACTCAAGCAACGCTTTTTCCGTACCTGAGCCGTTTGATGGTGTAATGGCATTAAAGACCATCAAGTTAGCTTCATCGCGAATGGAGCTGATACAAACCTCCAAGCCAGCAATTTGTTGTGTTGCTCCAGACAGCAGATTAATCAACGTTTCAGTCCGTTCAACTTCCTTTGCTGCTTCGGTAACATTTGCGTTGTATTGATTAAGCTGCCGGGTTGCGGCACCAATAGTTTCTTCATCCCCTGAATGACGGGCAATTTCCAGTAAGGGGGCAGGCTCAAATGGAGGCTGAGGCTGCAATGCACGCTGGCCGAAATCCTCTACGCCTTCCGGAGCATCTTTCTCAGGCAGGTCATCTTCATCCGCCATTTGTTCAACCACGATTTCGTTTTCGGGTTCGTCTCTTTCAGCATTATTATTAGAATCCGGATTCTCAACAGCTTCGGCAATAGCCCCCAATGTGAGACGCATACGGGTATCATCCAGCTCGGCGCGCAGGTGTTCAATCTCTGCCAGGTTATCGAGCCATTTATCCAGGGAACGCGCCATGTCCCCGACAGCGTCTGCATTGCCCTGCAAGGGGATGCTAAGAGCACGGTCTCCATTAACCAATCGCATGACAGCCTCGCTAATTCTCGTAACCGGAGACGTAATCGAGCGCATCAGGATCAAACCAACCACGACCACGACAACAACGATTATCGTACTACCCGCCGCCAGAATTTTGCGGACCATAACATATTCACGCTCATAGGTAACCGGTGAAACACGCGATAACTGTTCACCAAAATCACTGATTTCGCGGAGACTGGGAACAATATATTCAATAATGTCATCAACGGACTGAGGGACCACTTCCAGTCTTGCCTTGGTATCAATCATCGTGTCCATGACAGTATTATGGATGTGCAGAAGCTCTGTTATTTTAGAGCGCAGAGCGGCATCTTCTGACATGCTTTCCACTTTTTGGGCAAGGTTGATATACATGGTTCTGGTTTTGTTTTTATCCTGCTCGCTGATAAGAACAGGATCATGATCCGCTCGATCATCAATTATGTTGAAATCAGCCAATAACTCAGGCAGATCCATGCCACCGAGAATAGCGCGAATATTGGTCG
>JABJOR010000460.1 GCA_018664265.1 Rhodospirillales bacterium | reverse complement strand
TGCAGCACTTTCCTTTAACAGGATGCCGCCATCCGTTGCGCCCTCGAAGGCTGCATCGGCGGTATGGAGTTGGAGGTCAACACTATCGTAACCTGCCTTCTTCAGATGGAATTTTGACTTATCAGGGTCATAAGTACGTTGTTCAATCTCAGCGTCATAATAGGTGTTTGCAGGTCCAATCGGGTGATCATTTGCAATCGCGCCATATCCATTTGCAATAATCTTTAACCACTGCTCTCGATCAATCGCATATTTCACGGCAAGGCGCAGATCATTATTATCGAAAGGCGTAACATTCGTCAGCATCGGCAATGTTTGATGTTGATTTCCGGTTGTCTGAATAACGTTCAATTCCGGATTTCTCTCTAAAAGATGTGCTGTTTTAAGATCGACGCGGGTCATGGCATCAATTGCGCCTGACTGTAAGGCGCTGGTTCGTGCAACGACATCTGCCATAAACAGCGTCTCGATTTCATCAAAATGGGCCCGCCCCTCTTTCCAATAATTCGGGTTGCGTCTGGTCTCTGTTGATATGCCGGGTTCAAAGCTCTCCAGCACATATCCACCGGTCCCAACACCTGATTGCCAGTCAATACTTCCATCTTTTGCCGGGCAAATGGACAAATGGAAATCACTCAACAGATACGGAAAATCTGCACTCCCTCCGGATAACTCGAAAATCACAACATCTTTGCCATCAGTCCGAATGTCTTTAATCGATTCAACGATACTGTTGGCAGCGGACTTTGAATCTTCACCCCGATGATGATTGATTGACGCAACAACATCTTCAGCATCCAGTGTCTTTCCATTATGGAACTCGACCCCCTTCAGGAGCTTGAAGGTCCATGTCATTGCATCATCAGACACATCCCAGCTCTCGGCCAATTCGCCGATCAGATTCCCATCTGAACCGATCTCAGTGAGATTGTTACGCAGCTGTCCAAAACTGACATTGGCCATATACATATCCATGATTAAGGCTGGGTCCAGATTATCTCCTGTGCTACCGCCTGTAATGGCCTGGCGAAATCTGCCGCCTTTGTTTGGTGAATCTGCCATGGCAATTTGGTTGGTCAAGGACATTGCCACAGGCAATGACGCACCGACGACAACAGTCTTATTTATAAAATCACGCCGTGAAATTTTGCCTTCACGCAATAGTTTCGTGTAATAACTTGTCGTATACATATGCCTATCCCTTTCAATAAAATTTAATTATCTTGGCCAAACCGGGCCTAGAACTTCACAACCGTCTTCTGTGATAACGATATCTTCCTCCATATCGTAAACGCCGGAGTCGGTCAGAATCGCTGGCTCAAAAGCCAGAGTCATGCCTGGTTTCAAAACGACATCGCTGTTGGCATCAAGAGAAGGTTGTTCAGCAAGCTCCAGCCCGATGCCATGGCCGCATCTGCCAATCTTGAAATTCCAGTCATAGCCCGCATCGACGTAGCATTTTCCGACAAATGCCATGACCTCGTTGGCTTTTAGACCTGGCCTGAAATAATCGATGGTTTTCAAATGGACGTCTCTTGCCAGATCAGCAAGTTTTTGCTGTTCACTGTTTGCGCCTCCAATTATGACGAATGAAGACATGTCCGAACAATAATCCCGGTAAATTGCAGAAAGGTCACACCAAAGGAGTTCTCCCTTACGGATAACGCGATCCGTCGGAAGTTGACAGAATCTGTCGTATTCACCATTTCCCGCAATGGCACTAACATAATTAAACTTGTCAGCACCCTCATTCAGAAGATCTATTGCGATCGTTCGGGCGACGTCGCGTTCTGTCATGCCCTCTTCCGCTTTTGCAAGGTTCCGAATTAGGCATTTCGCTGTTATTTCTGCTGCTTTGCGTAAATATCCGATTTCTTTATCGGACTTAATCATCCTCAATGTCCAAATATGATCCGCAGCATCTGTAAAATCAGCATTCGGCAAATTATTCTTTAAAGTTTGAAAATCGTTATAGGGTATAAACAGATGAAACTCGCGAGAGAATTCCATTCCAATCCTTGAGTTGCCAAGCCCCTTTTCTTTCAAAACTTCTTCGAGAAGATTTGTATTAAATGGAAGATCAATCCAGCAACGGACATCTTCAATCCAGGAGTTAGTCTTCGCATTTCCATAATCTGTAAACTGAACAATCACAACCGGATCACTGTCTTTAGGTAACACTGTTATGAGTGGCCTGACGTTGCCATATCCACCGGGAATTCCTGCTAGGATTGATGTAATGCCGGAAAAGTAATTAATATTCTGGTGGTTGGTGACAATAACCGCCTCAAGGTCATTTTCAGCCATCAATTGCCTAAGGGCTTCATATCTAGCTTCATATTCACTGCTCGGGAAATTTATAGTCATAGCAATCTCTTTCAATATCTCTTGATCAGGTCAATTTGGTGGCTTGTGAATGCACCCATTCAGTACGCATTCTTGTTGTGGTTAAATAAGCTTCGATAAAACTGAAGATTTACCCTTTCAGATAGAAAAAAACATAAAATAAACCAAAGCTTGGGCACGTGTATCTAGTTTTGCTCTGTTTTAAGCTCTCTGTAATTACAGAAAACATAGGCTAAAAGGTTTCGTTGAAAAAACATTGTATGCAAAATGTAAGTTTGGTAATATCCGAAGTTATGGTAAGTACATTAGGAAAATTAACGAATTTTGACATCCGTATTTTGCGAATATTTGTTGCTGTCGTCGAATGTGGAGGGCTTGTTCGTGCGCAAGGTGAATTAAATTTGAGCCTTTCAAGCATCAGCGGATACCTTACCCAGCTTGAAACCAGAATGAGCATGCGGCTTTGCCAAAGGGGGCGGCGAGGCTTTTCCCTTACGGAAAAAGGCAGGGTTGTCTACGAAGCGAGTAAGGTATTGTTCAGTGCGCACGAAGACTTTCGCTCAATTGTCGGCGGCATGCAGGGAGAGCTGGTCGGTGAATTAAAAATTGGCGTTGTCGATAACATCGTCTTCGATCAAAACTTACAAATATCTGAAATCATTTCAGAATTCCAGATTCACCACAAACGCATCTGGATAACTCTTTTCACACTTCCGCCAAATAGCCTGGAAGTCGCCTTGATGGATGGCACCGTACATATTGGAATAGGGCAATTCTTTCGAATTCTGCCATCTCTGCAATACGAAAAAATACTCTCTGACCAGCAATTATTGTATTGTGGTAAGAAGCATGAATTTTTTGATCGTGCACCGGAAGATGTTACAGCCGAAGAACTAAAGGGCATGAAATTTGCTGACCGTGGATATGCTGAAGCAAGTCGGTTTCATAATAAAAACCTAACAATAAATCCAGCTGCAACGGGGTATAGTGCCGAAGCGATTCTAATCCTCGTTCTATCAGGCCTCTTTGTTAGTTATTTACCTAAACAATATGCTGCAAACTGGATGGAGAAGGGGCTTCTCCGATCAATTATGCCTGAAAAATTCAAACTCGATACGGAGATTACGGTTGCCTTGTCCAAAAGCATAAAACCAAGTTCAATTGCAAGAGCCTTTATTGATGAAATAAAAGCCTCAGTTCAGCCTTTATAATTCTATACTATCAAAGGAATGAAAATTTGAGGCGTCAACTAATAAGATTTCACTCTTCCACGTATTTAAATTAAATCCCCATGCTAATGTCCGGATAGGGTTATTAGCAGTTTATTTGGCCTGCACGAAACGGGGACTGCTTAGCCTTCTGTAATCGGAAGTAAAAATGGATTTTCGGAATTCCGTTTCTGACTGCTGCTTTTCGCACGGAATCAGCCATAATTATGAGTCACAGAAGCTTCTTATGTATTACGGGGCAATACTCACATTCGCACTTTCTGAGATAAAATTTTCAGCTATGTGCCAATTTACAGTGGTTTTATCCCCCCTTAAGCGGCGGCATGAAGGACATGGCATCGCCGTCGTTCAAAGTGAATATATCGTGTTGAGATGGAGGGACGGCTGTGCCGTTTACGACGATCAGACACTTTGTGTCTGTGGGGGCACCGATTTGGCGGGCCACATCAACCGGCGTCGCACCGTCTTTAACCTCAAGTTCAGCCAGATTGCCTTTTGTTCCTTCTGGAAGGTAACGCGAGAACAATCCGGCTGTTTTGAGTGTGATCTTCATACGTAAAGGCTTAGAGGCCCAGACGATCAATCAGTTCGTTGGTCAACTGTCCGTCTTCGGTCCAGCCACGCAGCTTGTAGTATTCTGGCAGCATCTTGGATAGTTCATTGACCTTGCCTTTACCAGTGCCTGACGGGGCAGGGGTTTCCAGCAAACGTTTTGGCAGTGTGTCATCTGCGCCTGTTAAACCAGCAGACATATTAAAGCGGCGTTCCAGATTCCAGACACGCTCGCCTGTTTCCATCATGCGTTCTTCGCTCCATTGTGAGCCGTCTGAGCCAATGGCTCCATTAAGCAGATCAACAAAGTGACTGATTTCCATGCCGGCATCGCCAACAAACAGACACAATCCAGTTGAATCGATGGCAGCGACATGATCCTGGCTGGTTTTGCAAGGTTCAGCCTTGCCGTTGCCGCTGACGTCTTCCATGTCTTCGCCGAAGGTGGAATGTTTCAGATGGCAGGCGCCACGGTTGGAGGTTGCATAACCAAGACCCATACCTTGCAGGGCACGGCTGTCATAACCAGCAAATTCCTGGCCTTTGACGTGCATGGCGAGTTCAGGATGGCCATATTTTTCACACATAAGCTTGGAGCCCATGGCAAGGATTTTACCAAAGCCTTCACCCTTGCCAGTTTTTTCTGACATGACGGTGAGGGCTTCCGGATTACCGAAAGACAAATCAATGCCATCGGTGTCTTCCTTGGTAATGACGCCCATCTCAAACAGCTCCATGGCTGCTGCCAGAGTGCCACCGAAAGAAATCGGATCATAGCCGTGTTCGTTAGTCATATAGCCAGCGTAGGTCAGTGCATCGATATCGGAAACACCAACCAGTGGGCCAAAGGCATAGGCGGTTTCATATTCCAGACCACCGGATGCAAGCTTGTATTCCGGCTTGTTGACGATAGAGAAGTGGTTCTCGTCAATGTGGGCAATACGACCACAGGCAATGGTGCAACCGAAACAGGCTTTGTTTGTAACCATGTTGCGGTGGCCATTTTCCTTGACTTCGAACATGGCAGCCGTGTTGATTTTATCAACGCCTTCGAACTGAACTTCCTTGAAGTTACGGGTCGGAAGGCCTCCGAATTCCTGCATCATGTCGATCATGGAGTTGGTGCCAAGTTCGGTCAGCTCCTGACGGCCTTCGTTGACTGCCATCACGTCATGGGAAGCCTTGACAGCTGCCATGAATTTCGCTGGATCAGCCGCTGTAACACCTTTGGTGCCGCGAACGGAAACAGCTTTCAGATTTTTCGAGCCCATCACAGCGCCAACGCCGGAACGTCCGGCTGCACGGTGCAGATCGTTGACAACGGCAGCATAACGGCAAAGGTTTTCACCGGCCTCGCCACAGGATGCAACACGGATCAGCGGATCGTTATGGGTTTTCTTGATCCATTCTTCTGTATGCCAGACAGTGGTTCCCCAGATGTCATCGGCGGGAAGGATTTCAACCGTGTCATCAACGATGTTCAGATACACTGGTTTGTCGGATTTGCCTTCCAGCAAAAGCAGGTCATAGCCTGCGAATTTCAATTCAGCGCCGAACTTACCGCCGGAATTGGAGCACGCAATTGCGCCCGTCAGCGGGCTTTTGCACAATACAGCATAACGACCACTGGTCGGTGCCATTGTTGAGGTCAGCGGACCGGTTGCAAAAATCAAAACGTTATCCGGCCCCAAAGGATCGGTCTGTGGGTCCATGTTTTCCCACAGGTATTTGCTGCCAAGACCGCGTTCACCCATATAGGCTTCCGCCCATTCCATATTTAATGGTTCGGCTTCTGCAGTGCCCTTGGTCAGATTAACTCGTAATACTTTACCCTGCCACGACATGATAAACTCTCCGTGTTTGTATAGTTTTCAATTAAGCGCTTGCTTGTGATCCGGCATCGGTATCAATAGCCGTCGCACGCATTTTGTTCAGTCCGGTCCAATTCGCATCACCAAAGGTGATTGCATCCGTTGGGCAGACCTCGGCGCATTTTGGATCGCCACTGCACAGGTTGCATTTTACAACCTTGCCAATGTTCTGATCAAAATTGATTGTGCCGAATGGACAGGCGATTGTGCAAACCTTGCAACCAACGCATTTGCTGTTGGCGACCTCAACGGCCCCCGTGTCAGCATTGCGTGACAAAGCGTTTGTTGGGCATGCCTTCTGGCACCACGCTTCGGCGCATTGTGTGCAGGTGTAAGGAATTGAGCGTTTGCCATGCTCAAGTTCAAAAACCTTGATCCGTGATCTTGCTGGATTGAAAGCACCGGTATGCTCGTAGGAACATGCCATTTCGCATTGCAGGCAGCTTGTGCATTTTTCTGCATCAATAATCAGTGACTTGTGCACCGTTCGTATCCTCCCGTTGAGTGTTTCGTTTGTATTTTGTAGGGCCATACTAACGCTTGTTTAGCCTTGGTGGAAACCCCAATTGTAAGGATTATTGCTGATGTAGAATGTGATTGGTATATCCCAAAAGAAATATCCCATATTGGGTAATTGCTACATTATAATGATTATGATCTTTCGGCGCAGGAAATATTTTGGGAGATGCCAAATTTTTCTGCGGTATTGAGATAATTTTACTTGTTTGCAAAGAAATCTGGATAGCTTCATATCGGGATTAATTATTAGTTTTAACTTGTCTTATCGGAAAAGGACCAGGGCATGTCGAATACAGAAGAACCAACCAAGAGCCGCCGCAGTGGTGGACGCAATGCCCGCAAGGCGATGCGTGAACTCCCGGTTACGGCTGACAAACGCATTATTCGCCCCGGTATGGAAGGTGGATTGTTTAAGCCATTAAAGGGTGCCGATGTTGGGCGCATCCATAGTGCGGCTCTTGATGTTCTGGCAACTATTGGTCTTTCAGACCCTATTCCGTCTTGCGTCGAATTGGTAACGAAGGCTGGCGGAAAGTTGAGCGATGAAGGCCGCTTGTTGTTTCCAAAGGCCCTTGTGGAAGACACCATTGCGAAAGCAGGGCGTAATTTTCCGCTGTATGCGCGCAATCCGGATCAGGATATGGAGCCCTGGGGCAAGAAAGTTCATTTCGGCAC
>JABJOR010000459.1 GCA_018664265.1 Rhodospirillales bacterium | reverse complement strand
TGCCGATGCGCAAGGCGATCCATTTATCAGGCAGAGCGTGTCTTTTTCCTGGAGGTCAAAACTCGCTGCTAAATCTGTGAATAGATGTGACAGGGGAAGTATCTCCCCTGCTCCACCATTTCCTTGCAGGGGAACATCGGGAATAGATGCTGTGGTTTTGAGCATGTCAGCCACTTTCAACGCGAGATCGGGAGAAATAGCGCTGTATCCAGAAACAAAATTAGTCAGCCGGGCAAAGACAATGCCACGCGACACGCGTTTAGGAACCAAACTACCAAACGAAACACCGGGCGCATAAGGGGGGGTGCTGGCATTTTCTTTTCGTTCTTGTGGTGTGAAACGCAGATGAGCATTTTGTCCGTAGCCACTGGTTACACCATAAACAACAACTTCAGGGTCATCAATATAGTGCATAAAAGAGCCCCGACTTGCCGTCATGTGCCTGAAGGCCTGATCACTGATTGCTACTGATTGTTCTTCCCAGGCAACACGCTGAAAATTTTCCAGAGTAAAATCAGATCGATTGTCGAGAACAATTGGCATGGTTTATCCCTTTGCATTCGTTTCAAGCAATGTCATAAGATCACAGATATCAATTTCCTCCAATAAACTCTTGGATAGAACACTATGTCTGATAAAGATCTTTCTTTCTATAAACGCGAAACTGCACTAGGGCATGTAGGCAGTGATCCGCAAAGTTTTGATGGCGTGGTTAATCCTCCGATTTTCCATGCTTCAACAATTTTATTTCCTGATGTGAAAAGCTATCGGGCGAAAACCGGCCCAAAGGCGTTTACGATCAACAATTATGGGCGGATCGGAACGGCAACAACACGCGCCGTTGAGCAGGCTGCCGCGATGTTGGAGGGCGGCGATATGGCCGTGAACTATCCTTCCGGGTTGGCGGCTGTTGCCGGGGCATTAAATGCCTTTATCAGTGCGGGGGATCATTTACTGGTTGCGGATAATGTTTATGGCCCTACCCGTAGATTTGCCACGGATATTCTTGCACGTTATGGCGTAGAAATAGAGTTCTATGATCCCATGCTTGGCGCAGAGGTTCGTTCACTATTCAAGGCAAATACAAAAGTTGTCTACTTTGAGGCTCCGGGGTCTCAATCTTTTGAGGTTATGGATGTTCCTGGCGTTTGCGCAGCAGCTCATGATAATAATATCATGACCATAATGGATAACACCTGGAGTGCCGGATATTACTTTTCGCCCTTCAAGCATGGTGTTGATATCTCTATTCAGGCTGCAACCAAGTATCATTGTGGTCACGCCGATGCCATGTTGGGCTTTGTGATTTGCAAAAATGAACATTTCGAGCAGCTTAAAACCACCGCTGTGCGTTTTGGAACGTGCGCTGGTCCGGATGTTTGTAATTTGGGCTTGCGCGGAATTCGCACTCTGGATGTCCGCATGCCAAGGCACTATGAGAATGCCTTGAAATTGGCTGAATGGCTTGCTGGTCGTGATGAAGTTGAAACAGTCCTTCACCCTGCTCTGCCGTCTTGTCCAGGACATGAATTCTGGAAGCGTGATTTCACCGGGGCGTCTGGATTATTCGGCGTTGTCTTGAAAGGTTATGCCCAACAAGCTGTCGATACGATGATTGACGGAATGCAACTTTATGGGTTGGGCGATAGCTGGGGCGGATATGAGAGCCTTCTGGTGCCGTGTAATCCTGCTGGCGGGCGCACGGCAACTACTTGGACGCACAAGACACCGGGATTACGAATTCATGCCGGTTTGGAAAACTTTGAAGATTTGCGTGATGATCTGGAAGATGGCTTAAAGAGGCTTAACGCCTCCTAATTACTCTTTTTGGGCAAATCAGCATTGTCAAAATAAAGATCACTATGGCTGCTACCACAATTGAGGGGCCTGCTGGTGTGTCTGCGTAGTAGGATGCCATAAGCCCGCTAATGACGGATACTATTCCAATGATAACAGAGAGGGCTGCCATGCTCTCTGGCGAACGGGCCATTAATCGGGCTATGGATGGTGGGACAATCAGCATGGCAACGACCAGTAATACGCCCACAATTTTCATGGCTGTACTGACAACCAGTGCCAGCAATAACAGGTGAATTATCTTTGTTCGTGTAACGTTGATGCCTTCAACACGGGCGACGTCTTCATTGACCACGACGCTGAGCATGGATTGCCAAAGCCCAGCCATAATGCCTAGAACCAAAGCTCCGACACCGTAAATCATCCAAAGGTCTTGTTTTGTTACCGCCAGAATATCCCCAAACAGATAGGCAAACAGATCAATTCTTTCTGTTTCAATAAAGGCCAGAATAACCAGGGCAAGAGCCAATGTTCCTTGTGCAATCATTCCAATAGCGGAATCTGATCCTGTTCCGGAGGAT
This sequence comes from Rhodospirillales bacterium, assembly GCA_018664265.1. Classification (GTDB taxonomy): domain Bacteria; phylum Pseudomonadota; class Alphaproteobacteria; order Rhodospirillales; family Casp-alpha2; genus JABJOR01. Next base: position 4,138 of record JABJOR010000459.1, on the reverse strand, counting down.
CGTTCTAGGATAAACAAAATAATTGCGACAGCACTGCAAACCGCGATGATGACCAACCATGGCATAACACCGAGGATTGTGCCCAATACAACTCCCAATAAGGCAGAATGCGCCAGAGCTTCTCCGAAATAAGCCATGCGCCGCCATACAACAAATGCACCAAGTGGGCCTGCGACTATGGCGACACCAATGCCAGCAAACAAAGCACGAAGCATGAAATCGGATATCATTGCATCACCCTGCATTGTCTGGAGCTCCAGCTTTAGTCTTTGTGTCAGTCTTTATATCGGGGGCATCAATGGGAATTGCGTGCCCGTTTTGATCATGGGTATGATCATGGTGATGGTGATAGACGGCCAGACGTACGGCAGCCTGGGAGCCAAAAATGCTTTGAAACGCCGGATCGCGTGCCACAGTTTCCGGTTTGCCTTCACAACAAACATGGTGGTTCAGGCATATGACCCGATTAGTGGACGCCATAACGATATGAAGATCGTGTGAAACCATAATAATGCCACAGTGGCGTTCATTCTTGATGCGGGTAATCAGATCATATATTTCATTTTGTCCGGTAACATCAACGCCTTGTACGGGCTCATCAAGAACCAGTAATTCAGGATCACGCAGCAAGGCTCTTGCCAGCATGATACGTTGCAACTCACCACCAGACAGCTCATGGATACTGGCATCATATAAATTGGGAGCCCCGACTTCTTCCAAGACAGCAGCACGCCGTCCTTTTTGTCGGTTGGGCCCTTTTGGAACACCAAATTGTAGAAACCTGCCAACACTGAGTGGTAAGGATGGTTCAATGATCAGTTTTTGGGGGACATATCCAATATGAAGCCCCGGTTTGTGGGTGATTTTTCCGCTTGAAGCTGGAAGGAGTCCAAGCAATATACGAATGAAGGTTGTTTTTCCGGACCCGTTTGGTCCAATCAGCGTAACAATTTCATTATTGTTGATGGTGGCTGAAACACTTTCGAGTACCCGGCGCCCCTCGATAATAAAATCGATATGGTCTGCCGTAACCAATGTCCCGTCCGGTATGTTCAACGGATCATTCATCGTTTACTGCCCTGAATAAATTGATAAGTATCTAATTGGTGTTTTGCCAACAGCCTGATATATCATTATATATTTCATAAACATACTCTTTAACCAACTTTCTGGAAAGATATTGATGAGCGATACAATACAGCATCTGCCAAATGATCCGGATAGCCTGCTTAACTCGTTGGTATTCAATAATGTTGGGTTGATTCCGGTCATTGCCCAGCAATTTGATACTGGAGAGGTTCTTATGATGGCCTGGATGAATGAAGAGGCCGTCAGAGAATCACTGACAACGGGGAGAGTTTGTTATTGGTCACGCTCTCGCAAGGCGCTGTGGCGAAAGGGGGAAAGCTCTGGGCAGGTTCAGAGTTTAGTTGATTTTCGTTGGGACTGTGATGGCGACACAATTCTGGCCTTGGTTGATCAGTCCGGTGTTGCATGTCACACAGGCCGAAGAAACTGTTTTTATAATGCTGTAAGGGATGGGAAAGTATCTACGATTGCAGAGGTTATAATTGATCCAGAATCTTTATATAGCTCTCAATCGGAAAAGAAATGAGTTCAGGCAACCAGAACTGAATTTTCCTCGCTTTGTGAACGAGAAACAAAACTTTCAAAGGCATTCCGGTCACGTTGGTGATTTTGCAGGAAGCGAACGGAAATACTATCATCTTCTTTGCGTAAGACTTCTGCTCTGATCATAACCGGAATCATTTTCAGATTTCCGTATCCTATACTGCGAATGACAAAAGAATCACCTTCTCTGACTTTGAAATCAGAGTTGAGATTTGTTTTAAAACCGAATGAATTCCATTCAAGTGTTTGATGAACAGCGCCACCAAATTCAAACCTCATAGATTCAGAAGTTACGCGCCGGGAGATTCTTCGATCAAATCTTTGGTTTTTTTCGTTTGATTTACAGTGCATTGTCGATTTTCTCTCAAGTGTTACTGTAACTGACTTTTGCCGATTCCCTTTTTAGTAAAGGAACTTTCAGTATGCATCTGATTCATTAATGAATTGTTACCCATTGGGTCCTGGTTGTATAGTTTGCTCCATGATTCGGTCCATGCAATTACAGTTTTTATTGGTATGCTCTATCCTTATGTTGAGTGGTTTTTCATCGCCACTTCGTGCAGATAGCATAACGGTTTTTGCAGCATCCAGCCTTACCAATAGTGCTTTGGAAGTTTATACTGAATTTTCTGAAAAAACGGGAATTAAGATTAAGCACTCCTTTGCTGCAAGCTCAGTTCTTGCGCGCCAGATTATCAATGGTGCCCCTGTTGATGTGTATATTTCAGCAAATACAGCATGGGTGGACGAGCTTGAGCGCAAAGGAAGTCTCGAACAGGACAGCAGGAAGGTTATATTGAGCAATCAAATGGCCTTGATTGCATCTGAAGATACTGACTGGCCACCTATGCAGGGCGGTATTATTGATACCAACTATCCACTCATTAAAGTTATAAATGGTAAGCGCATAGCAATTGGGGATCCTCAACATGTTCCTGTTGGAATTTATACCCGTCAATCCCTTCAAAATGCAGGAATTTGGGATGATTTAAGAGAACAGTTTGTCGGAATGCCAAATGCGCGAGCAGTACTGGCTCTGGTCGAGCGTGGGGAATCTTCTTTTGGTTTTGTTTATGTAAGTGATACGCGTTATAGCTCAAAGGTGCATTTGATCGGAAAACTGCCTGTAGATAGTCATGACCCAATTCGGTATACAGCTGGAGTTGTCTCTGGTCAAAAACATCCGGATGTACTGTTGTTTATGGAGTATCTGGTGTCAAATAGCGCACAAGCAATATTCAGAAAGCATGGGTTTTTACCCCCTGACCCGGTTTCTGGAAATGAGTGAAGGCAACCGATGATTTCATTTACCCCCATAGAACAAGAGGCAATATGGTTGAGCTTGCGGGTAGCAACTCTTGCTGTTTTGTTCAGTCTGCCTTTGGGGGTTATGGCTGCATGGTTGCTGGCTCGAGTATCTTTTCCAGGCAAGACCATACTTAATGCTTTTATCCATTTGCCTTTAATATTGCCGCCTGTCGTCGTCGGGTATCTGTTGCTTGTAATGTTGGGCAGGCGTGGGGTGATCGGAAGCTATCTTGATGAGGTGTTCGGTGTATCATTTGCCTTTTCCTGGCAAGGAGCGGCTCTCGCAGCGGCTGTTATGGCCTTTCCACTGATGGTTAGAGCGATCAGGCTGTCATTGGAAGCTGTGGACCAAGGGCATGAGCAAGCTGCACGAACTTTAGGGGCTAGCCCAGTACGTGTTTTCTTTACTATTACATTGCCGCTAACTCTTCCTGGAATAATTACCGGAAGTGTATTGGCTTTTGCCCGTAGTCTGGGGGAGTTTGGTGCAACAATTACGTTTGTATCAAACATTCCTGGCGAAACACAGACAATGCCTTTGGCTTTGTATTCGTTGATAAATACCCCAGGAGGAGAGCCCGGTGCAATCAGATTGGTTATAGCGGCAGTCGTATTGTCATTGTTGGCACTTATCATTTCAGAAACACTGGCAAATCGTGCCGCTCGCCGTGTGAAAGGATAAACCGTGCTTGAAGTTTCGGTGAACAATACTTTTGGCACATTCCAGTTGAATGTTGATTTTATGGCAGACTCCGGTCTGACGGCACTATTTGGCCGCTCCGGAAGTGGGAAAACAAAGCTGGTTAATGCCTTGGCTGGATTGGAAGAAATCACCAAAGGGCGTATCGTTATTAATGATAAGGTTTTGCTAGATACGAATCTTGGTATCAACCTTCCTCCAGAAAAGCGACGAGTAGGATACGTGTTTCAGGATGCCAGATTATTTCCTCATTTGGATGTAGAGCGTAACCTTATTTACGGTATGAAATTGCGCAAAACCAAGGAGCAACGCCACAGCCTTGCAGAAATAGTAGAGTTGTTATCGCTTGAGCAACTTTTGACGCGTCATCCGGCAACGTTGTCTGGTGGCGAAAAACAGCGTGTCGCTATTGGCAGGGCCTTGTTGTCGAGCCCAGAGTTTTTATTGATGGATGAGCCACTGGCTTCACTTGATTCAACACATAAAGAAGAGATTTTA
>JABJOR010000045.1 GCA_018664265.1 Rhodospirillales bacterium | reverse complement strand
CCCTGTGGGTTATTTCATGTTCGGCCAAATTGCCAATGCCAGAGAGTGCCGGTTTCAATACACGGGTGATGATATCGTATTCGCTTATGCGGGATGCTCCAGAAGAAAGAACATCTGTCAAGCGGCCACCCATGGGGCGTTCATATATAACAGCTGTAGTTTTTTGGCCCGTCAGCGGCCAGTCTATGACCCCCCAATCTGCCAGTGGTAAAAGACCGTTCGGCGATACCTGTTTCAATTTCATCATTGCGTCAACGCGAACAGGTAAACCGGGATCACATACCAGAGCAAATAACTTCATATCCGGAGTGCGGGGATTAGATACTTCGTAAGCGAGAGCGTTTGGGGAATCCAGGAATACGAGCGGTTGCCCACCATCGATATGGTAGCGATCATTCAGAATAACGGTAAAGTCAGAGGATGCAGATGGCTGCTCAAATACCTCTTCAATATCGTCTTCTATTTGTTCGTCTACGGCCAATTCTGCCATTTGCCTACATCCGGTCTTGCCGGTTAACGGCTTGAGTTAATCTGCCTGAGTTCTTCGGCAGTTTTAAAAATTGCATCTAAAGTATTATTGTATCAGGTAATTACCTGTTTTATCCATATTTCACTATGTTAGCATAAATGTGTACTTAAAGAATCGTAAATTCGGTGCCAATGCAAGTTTTTTATCAGGAAATCATGGGTTACTCACTAACTTGGCCCCGATGTATTATATCCTATTTTACAGTCTGAATAGGGTAATATTTATAAATGCTGAATTAACTTCTAAAGTTGTTCCTTGTTGACCGATACCTGAAACGGTGATAATCAACTTGTTATGAACACGAACTTGAAAATAACTGAATCGAAACGAATGCGAACCTGAGCCGCATTGTGGGCCTGTGCCTGCACCATTTCGTTTCCAGTTAAAAAGTTTTCAAGTGAGTTTGTATCATGTTTTCCAATGTTTTACCCCAGATTCCATCACTCTGTATAAATAGTGAATCATTTTGTGATGTTCATTGTGATAAACGCTCTCTGCATGTGCAAATCAAAACCAGTCAGGGTTTTGAGCAGGCTCTGTCAGAACGGATAAGCAAGATTATTGGGCGCAAAATTCCAAATGCGCGATTGCTAAGCATGCACGAAGACCGGGCGATCGTTCTTCGCCTGCATCATTGTGCTTTGCGTGTAGAACAAGCGGACACGATAACGTGCCGCATAGCCAGGTTAAGCGGTGTAGAGTGTGTATTCTCAGAGATCAAGGATTCTAGCGAAACGGTTATTTATGCTGGCAGGCTTCGTGGTTTCACCAGCGTTCGCTCACCTTCATAGCTTCTTTTGGCAAATGAATGGGAAACCGTTCTCTGATTTTTCTATCAGCTTCGGGGCCAATATAGTCCGGGTAGTGTGTTGAGAGAATAGCCTTAGCTTGTACACGTGCATTTTCCAACATATCAACGGAGCCTTGCTCTTCCCAATAATACGGCGCGTTGCGGTCAGCCAATTCGGGATAGAGGTATTCTGTTTCCATCATTTCAAGAGTTTGCTCATGGCCCAGGAAATGCCCTGGTCCGTCAACGACGTCTTTTATGGCTTGGTAAGACAGAGTTTCATCGGTGACTTCAATGCCACGGATAACTCGTTTGATGGTCCCCAACATTTCATTGTCGATCATCATAGCCTCAAAAGAACATCCCATAAGGCTGGCTGTCATACCACAGACTTCGGATATTGAATTTCCTCCGGCCATTGCGGAAAGAAGCGTGGTAATGCCTTTTTCAAAACCGGCCTGATTATCCGGAATTTTAGAATCACTCATACCAGCACCTGTGCTTGTCGGCAGGCCGTAGTAATTTGCAACCTGCATTGCGCCAGCTGCCAGTAAAGCCTGTTCACCGCTACCACCAGAAAACGAGCCTGTGCGAAGGTCAGAAACAAATGGCCATGACCCAAAGACCACAGGATGGCCCGGGTGAACCAGATTAACCAGAAGCAACGCTGCCATAGTCTCAGCTGTTGATTGAACAATAGATCCAGCAAGGGCTGCCGGGGACGTCGCGCCTGATTGCGGTGCAACAATGACACTGACTGGAGCATTGAACCGCACGGCTTCAACACAGACATCGGCATTATCAAAACCATATGTCAGCGGAGATACGACGGGGCACCCACCTGATGAGCAGAATGGTCGCTCGTTGTATTTCTCTTCCCCACCAGCGATGATGTAGAGCATCTCAAGGGCAGCATCGATATACTTTGCTTCCGTAAAGCCGATGCTTATATGTTTTTGTGTTGCTGCTGCTGTGGCATAGGCTGCATTGATGTCGTGCAAGAAGTGATCGGAAATTTCTGTTGGTACGACAACTTTTCCAAAACTGTCGATGTGATCCAGTCGATCAACCAGACGGCCAAAATCATAGAGGTCTACCAGTGTTGAGGGGCGATACTTCCCTGTCTCGAAATCAAGTGTATTTACACTCTCCCCACCGGGATCGAAGTAGAGCTTGTTATCGGACAATTCATTGTCCAGCTCAGGGGCTTTGGCGTGGTAGGTCACAGATTTCGGCGCGGCGTTAATAACATCTTCCACCAGCGCACGCGGGAAGCGCAGGCGGCCTTTGTCATCGAGAGTGCAACCCTTTGGCAGGGCGTGTTCCAACAAAACAGGAATGGGTTCAGCCATACCAATGTTTTCTAGAATATCGAGGACTGTATGATGGATGCGTTCGATGTCACGATCGCTAAAGGGTTTATAGCTACCACCCTGGACGCGATCCATAAGAGCTTTGGAAGTGTGTTCCTGTTCGCGAGCCTCACGACGGGCTGCTCTGCCGCGTGGTTTATTGTCTTCAGATGTACCGTCCATAATGCCCCCTGTGCGTAAGGCTGTTTCTAATAACT
>JABJOR010000458.1 GCA_018664265.1 Rhodospirillales bacterium | reverse complement strand
CCCTGTTCACGTAGATGGACTTTCAGTCGGTCGGCAAAGAAATCCATAAGGCCATCGGCGTTATTTCCAAGTAGTTTCTCGGCACAGGCAAAAACTTCATTCAGCGGTAGACGCAAGTTGTTTTCGATAATTAACCGAATGACGCCCAATGCAGCACGACGCAGGGCAAACGGATCTTTTGAGCCAGTAGGTTTCTCATCAATACTAAAGAACCCCGCAAGGGTATCAATCTTGTCCGCCAGAGCCACACAAACACTTACGGGTTTGGTTGGGCAGCTATCGCCCGGTCCTTGAGGAGAGTAATGCTCGGCAATCGCATCAGCGACATCTTGATTTTCACCGTCAGCCAGTGCGTAGTAACGCCCGATGACGCCTTGAAGTTCAGGGAACTCACCAACCATACCCGTAGATAAATCAGCCTTGGCAAGATTGGCAGCACGTCCAACACCTTTGGCATTACTGCCTGGAACGAATTCAGCAATCGTACCTGCAAGCGAGATTATACGTTCAACTTTTTCTGCAACAGTCCCAAGTTTGGCATGGAAAATTCTATCACCAAGCGCAGGCACCCGTTCAGACAGTTTTTGAGCACGGTCCGTATCCCAGAAAAAGCGCGCATCAGCCAGACGTGCGCTCAAGACACGCTCATTGCCGGAAACAACCTGCTTGCCGCCATCGGAAGTTTCCGTATTGGCAACTACGATAAAGCGGTTGGCAAAACTTCCGTCTTTATTCAAGCACGAAAAATATTTTTGGTGCGAGCGCATGGACGTGCTCAGAACTTCAGGCGGCAAATCCATAAAGGCATCGTCAATATTACCGATATGCACGACAGGCCATTCAACCAGTCCGGTGACTTCTTCTAAAAGACCTTTGTCATCTTTTAACTCAAGGCCTTCTGCTTTAGCCTTTTTGGCGGCTTCCAAGGCAATCAGCTCACGACGGTCTTTGGGATCTATGATCACATGAGCAGCAAACAGCTTGGCTTTGTAATCTTCAAAATCCGTAACAAGTATAGAACCAGAGGACAAAAAACGGTGCCCACGGGTTTCCAGACCTGAGATAATAGGGCCGAATTCAACTGGCAGCAACATACCATCAAACAGGCACAGCATGCTGTTTATAGGGCGGACCCAACGCATATCATGACGTGCCCAGCGCATGGACTTGGGCCATGACAAGTCAGACAGGGCCGCAGAAATTACATCGGGCAAAACATCGGAAGCATTAACGCCCGGTTTCTCAATCGTGACAAAGTAGAATTCACCCTTGGGGAGTTCACGTTTTTCGCACTGATCAAGGGTCATTCCAATGGACCCAAGAAAGCCCTCAATTGCTTTGCCAGGGGCAGATGTGCTCGGCCCCTTGCGTTCTTCACTGATGTCAGGAGTACGCTCAGGGATACCGTCTGTGACAAAAACCAACCGCCGAGGTGTTACATAAGTTTCGGCTTTGGAAAATTCCAACCCGGCTGTCTTCAGCCCTTCACAGATCAGGCGTTTTAAATCATCAGCAGCACGAGCCTGCATACGAGCAGGGATTTCTTCAGACAGGATTTCGAGGAGCAGTTCAGCCATCAGCTTTCCTCCCCTTCTGTCTCATCTTTATGAATATCAACCCACATCTCGCAACATGCCCGGGCCAATGCCCGAACACGGCCAATATAGGTAGCACGTTCGGTCACACTGATTACGCCGCGCGCATCCAAAAGATTAAACAAATGACTGGCCTTCAGGCATTGATCATAAGCTGGCAACGGTTTTCCTGCTTCAAGAATGCTCGCACACTCTTTTTCCGCATCTACGAAGTGGCGACTCAGCATTTCCGTATCGGCAATTTCAAAATTATAGGCTGAATACTGCTTTTCATTTTCTAAAAAGATATCGCCATAAGTCTTGCCACCCTGATCCTTCGGGACACCATCCCAATCCAGATCGTAAACATTTTCAACACCCTGCACATACATGGCCAAACGTTCCAAGCCATACGTCAGCTCCACAGGCACTGGAACACAATCCATACCACCGACTTGTTGGAAGTATGTGAACTGGGAGACTTCCATACCATCACACCAGACTTCCCATCCCAATCCCCAGGCACCAAGTGTTGGGCTTTCCCAATCATCTTCTACAAACCGGATATCATGAAAGTTTGGATCAATGCCAATGTGGCGCAAGCTATCGAGATACATATCCTGAATATTTTCTGGGGAAGGCTTCATCAATACCTGGAATTGGTAATAATGCTGCAAGCGATTCGGATTCTCGCCATAACGACCATCTGTCGGGCGTCGAGACGGCTGCAAATATGCAACATTCCAGATATCAGGCCAAAGCGCAGCCAGAGTCGTTGCGGGATGAAATGTTCCGGCGCCAACTTCTGTATCATAGGGTTGTAAAATCACACAGCCACGCTCAGCCCAAAAGGATTGGAGCCCAAGGAAAAGTGACTGAAAACATGTTTTTTTATTTGCCTGGCTGGCTACGTTATGACTGGCCGATTGGGCCATGGGTACTATCCCCTCAGAGGTTGCTGTGCACTGCACAATAACCAGCCCTCAGAGACGGGTCAACACACCATCAGCCTTCAATGTATCAGGGAAAATAAAGAGCTTTATTTCGGGTAAGGACAATCGTCACGGCCACACGAATGCGCTCCGCTTGCCGCTACATAAGAACCACAAGGCTTACATTCAATCATCAACTGCACATCGTCGTCTTCATTCGCCGGAGCCGTACTGGCGGCAGCACCTGAAGAACGCTTTGTTGTTGTCCGTTTGCGTGAATTTTCTTCACTGCGGTTTTGCATGGCTGTAAACCAGCGAAAGCCGTATATAACGGCCGCAATAGCAAGTCCTGTAAAAATGAGCTTTTGTAGGCTAAATCCAAACATATGCACTTGTAGGGGAGCAACAAACCCCCGGTCAAGACTTTAGAGCCATCAAGCCCCCAAATTAAGAGCTTTGCCTCCGCGCAAGATAGCCTCAGCCTTAGAAGTATAGGCTCCAGTATCACCATGAAGTAGCAATCCCTGCGTTAAACTTAAAGGCGTATTTACGCCTTTTGTAGCACGAACAATAACACGACGGGATGAATGGTGATCGCCACTTCCCGGCCATAGAGGAAAGATTACGACACCACCAAAGCGCCCACTCAAACTAACAAGGATATCTCCCAATCGGTCCGCACGATGAACCAGAGTTAATGTTCCTTTTCGGCGCAATATATTCCAGGAAAGTGTCACCCAGGCATCCAGACCAGCCGCCCCTTCCACCATGGCCGCTGCCTTCACGTGATCTTTTGGATTATTACCCGAGCCCGCAACCCTATACGGTGGGTTCGCCATGACATGGTCATAAGATGCCTCCTGAAAACCGTCGGGTGGATGGGCTACATCGCCTTCAATAATTTTTACTCTGTCCCCAAAGCCGTTGGCTTCTACATTCAGCATTGCCATCTGCGCCATCTGGGGCATGTTTTCAAGGCCATCAACATTTACCTCTGGCATTCGGGCAGCAAGACACAGAGCCGCCGCACCAGTGCCACACCCCATATCCAGAACGCGCTCGCCTTCACGAACATCAACCGCCGCAGCCAACAAAACCGGATCGATAGCCGCCCTATACCCGGTCAGGGATTGATTAAGAACAATCCGTCCACCAAGCAATAAATCTGTACTTATTTCAATTGCCATAGTCCCTCAAAATGCCCCTACAGAGCTTTTCTTATTTAATATATCCTATACAGGATTATTCATAAGAAAGCAGTCAAAAATAAATTATTGTTTCTCACTTTGCTTGACCCACCCTTCACAGGGTTCCTATTCTTATAACTCAGAATACAGACGTAAGCAGTGTTTGAGTTTCCCACAAAAACCATATACCAATTGCGAATTCATACTGTAAGGACATGACCGTGGGTGTCGTAATTAATATTGATGAACCGCAGAAGAAACAGCCATCTCTGGATCGGCTTGTTGCACTTGTTGAAGACGATATAAAAGCCGTCAACAAACATATACTTGCGCGCATGCACAGCCCTGTAGCCATGATCCCACAGCTTGCTGGCCACATCATCGCTGCAGGCGGTAAACGCTTGCGCCCCATGCTGACACTTGCCGCAGCCCAAATGTGCAATTATGAAGGTGAACGACATATTGCCTTGGCTGCCTGTGTAGAATTTATTCACACAGCAACCCTTTTGCATGATGATGTTGTTGATGAAAGCGATTTACGACGCGGCAATAAATCTGCAAACGCTATTTGGGGTAATAATGCGAGTGTCCTGGTCGGGGATTTCCTGTTTAGCCGCTCGTTTGAGCTAATGGTAGAAGACGGCTCTCTCGATGTTTTGCGAATACTCTCTAATGCTTCATCGGTAATTGCCGAAGGCGAAGTCCTTCAATTAATGACTGCCAATGACACAGAAACAGGCGAAACTGAATATCTTGACGTTATCTCAGCCAAAACCGCCAAACTATTTGCAGCTGCCTGTCAGATTGGTGCGGTTGTTGCCGAACGCCCTGCTGTCGAGGAAGAAGCCCTCAAATCTTTTGGTCAAAATTTGGGCATAGCTTTTCAAATTATCGATGACGTACTGGATTATTCCGCTGTACAGGCTGAACTGGGCAAAACCATTGGAGATGATTTTAGTGAAGGCAAAATAACGCTACCTGTTATTTTGGCTTTTCGTCGAGGCACCGATGAAGAAAGAACCTTTTGGCGTAAAACACTGGAAGATTGGAGCAAAAAGAAGGCGATCTTGAACACGCCCTTAACCTATTAACCCGCCATGATGCCCTGAAAGACAGTGTTGAACGAGCCAGACACTATGGCTCTATTGCCCGCGATGCTCTGGGAATATTTGATGCCAGCCCGACGAAAGAATCATTGCTCGATCTCATCGAATTCTGCATTGATCGGCCTTACTAAATTCTTGTCGTAAACAACACAGAGCGCTACGCTGAATATCAGATATCTACAGAGCTTAGTCGGAGTGTAGCTCAGCCTGGTAGAGTGCGTCGTTCGGGACGACGAAGCCGGAGGTTCGAATCCTCTCACTCCGACCATTCCATATATTTAAATTCAGAAACCCGGGCCTAATCAGTTAACCAGGAAGTTCAGATTAATAGGTTTCTGGCAGGTCATCTAAAATAATCAAAAATAACAAAAAAAACTCCGTCATTTCAATCAGACGATTGATATGACGGAGGAAGGTTGAGGAACTAAAGAATAAATTTCGTGTTTAAAATATTTTCACTCATTATGGAAAGTATAATCACACAAACAGGAGGCATTGAATACTGTGGTAAACTACGGGGGGCAGAATAAGAAAGAAGAATTATCTTGAAGCAGGTAAAGAACGCGATATCTCAACAAGACCAGATACTGAACCTACATCCAGTTTTTCCAGAATATTTTTCCTGTGAAACTCAACAGTTCTGAGGCCTATTTCCAGCTCTCTGGCAACCAGCTTATTTGATTTACCCTCAATAAGAAGGTCAAAAACATTTCGCTCTCTGGAAGTCAGGACTGATATCCTGTTCAAATTTTCCTGATATTCTTCAAGTAAATCAAAGGCATTTCCAAGCACTTCCATCAATGAAGACATGCTAAAGGGCTTTTCGATAAAGTCGACGGCCCCCATTCTAACAGCCTGAACAACATCCGGAATTTCGCCATAGCCCGTAATAAATATGATCGGCAAATCACAACCCATATCAAGAAGCCATGTTTGTAATTCAATACCACTCATACCTGGCAATTTCACATCAAGTAAAACACAGCCAACAAAATTGCTTGAATATTGCTCAATAAAGGACTCAGCAGAAAAATATATTTCTGCCTCTATACCCTCGACCTGCATCGCGGTAGCGATTGTCTGGGCAAGGTCTTTATCGTCCTCAACTAGGTAGATTTTCATTATATTTTTGTATCTATAATTTTAACTAAGTTTAAATCAAAGATGTTCACACACATTAATTCTTAAAAAAAGCGAACATTTTGTCAAGCTCTGCCCTTAATTCTTCAAGGGTAAAAGGTTTGTGTAATAAATTATATCTGCCAATCCAATCATCAAGTTTCTTCAATTCTTCATCTGGATGCCCTGAAGCCAGCAAAAATTTTATTTCCGGGAAAGATCGGGCACATTCATTTGCCAAACCAAAACCAGATAGCGTTCCGGGCATAAACACATCCGAGAAAACGAGGTTAAAATCAGAACCACTTTTCAATAAAACTAAAGCTTCATCTGCAGTCGTTGATTCTTCAATATCAAAGCCCATATTTTCAAAAAGAAGCACTGCGGATTGACGAACTTCGTCATCATCTTCTACTACCAAAACTTTGAAATTTTTGGCAACACCCAGTCCTTTTCATTTCGGTTTGATTCAGTCAAACTTTTTGAAATATTCTCACCTCGCCCAACAAAACAAGGTAATAACATACGCACTGTCGCTCCCTTGCCAGGCTCGCTTTCAATTTTTACCATTCCGCCTGACTGTGTGGAGAAGCCATAGACCATGCTTAACCCCATGCCACTACCTCCAACGGAATGTTTTGTTGTATAAAACGGATCAAAAGCTCTATCAACTATCTCCGGTGACATTCCACAACCATTATCACTCACAGAAATTTCCACAACATTACCGCATTCTGTAACCAGCAGGTCGCCATCATTTGGTTTTCTTTTTTGAGTTGAAAAAACAATTTCGCCCCCTCCTTTTATATCGCCTTGAGAATCAATTGCATCTCGTGCATTTAAAGCAAGGTTAATAAGGACATTCTCAAAAGAGCCAACATCAACGTATATCTTGTTACAAACCTCCCCCATATCACCAAGGTTGAGGCTTAAAGTAATAGATTCATCCAAAGTTCGCTGCAAAATTGTCAGAACTTCCGGAATCAATTCATTCAGATCTGCGTACTCCGGCTGCAATGCCGTTTTCCTTGAAAAAGACAACAGCTGTTTTGTCAGTACCCCACCACGGGCACTGGCGCTAATTGCTCGGTCTAATAACTCTTTGGTTAGAGCTTCATCGGCTTTTCCAGAAGCAGCTATTTCCAAATTTGTCTGCACTATTTGTAAAAGGTTGTTAAAATCATGGGCCACCCCCCCTGTCATCAAACCAACCGTTTCCATGCGTTGGGATTGTATAAGTTGTTTTTCAATCTCTTTTCGTTTTGTTACATCGTGGTCTACGCCACGAAATCCCTTACATAGCCCATTATGAGAGAAAACTGGAACACCGCTTGTCTCAAGCAAGACTTCATGTCCATCCTTGTGAAGAGTCGTATTTTCAAATGCAACAAAGGGCTCGCACTTTTCTATTACCTTTGAAAATTTCTTTCGAAAATTCATGCCTTCTTGTAAAGACATGAATTCATAGGGTGTTTTACCAAGTATTTCATCTGGTGAATAACCAAGCACACTTTCAACGGAAGTGCTGACAAAAACATATTTCAAGTCCTTATCAACTTCCCATACCAAATCAACCATGTTCTCTAAAATATCCCTGAAACGTCTTTCACTTTCCCGCAAGGAATTTTCTATTTTCTTTCGATCACTGATGTCACGAATAATCGACATGAAATATTCTGAGTCACGGGAGCTCCATTTTGATATTGAAATTTCAAGTGGGAATTCTTGCCCGTTTTTTCTAAGCCCCATTATTTCTCTTGGTTTTTGCTCCGCTGCCGGGTCAGCTTCAAAATAGCTTTTATAAAACCCTCCATCACGAACAGGGTTTAAACGCGAAGGAATGAGCATAGCTACAGGCTTACCAATTACTTCCTCTTCGGTGTAACCGTATATTCTTTCTGCTGCCTTATTCCAAAAATTGATATATCCATCTTTTGATGCTGTAACAATTGCATCATTGGCTTTTTGAACAGCTGCATTAAACCTGTCTTCTGTTAACTGCATCATTCTAACCAGTGGGTTACGAACACGGATCAATAGAACTGAGCCGATACAAACCATTATGAAACAAAGCCCAGCAGCAATTAACCCAGCCTGAATATAAGGAGCACGAACTTCTGATAAATCATATTTAACGACAATACCAATATCCAGATTTGCTATGGATTCATACGCTGCTATTACCATTGTTCCATTGTAATCCAGACCAACCACTGTTCCTGATTGACCATAGAGAGCACGCCTCATAGCTTCAGACAGATCAGAATCAATCGGTATACGTTTTAACGGCCCCTCAAAAATCCTGTGATGATGTACAAATAAATACTTGATCATGTCACCATCACGTTCAGCGAGTGTTACTTCGCTAAAGCTACCGAGTATATCAAACTTCTTATGAGCAATCAGAACTTGCTCCAATGTAGCCCCCCTGGCTCCATCGGGATTATCATACACTCTATATTTCGCATCAAACTCGGCAATAGCTTCAATTAATCGGGCTTGGACTTCAACAGCATCATGCAAATCTAGGCGTTTTTGCTCAAACGCGGCATCATACAACAATGCAATTGTAACAGCTGTGACAGATGCACAAACTAACGCCAAAATCGCAATTAACGAAATCAGGCTTCCCCTGTGGTTTATATCCTGCGGACTCTTAATCATGTTTCTTTTCATCTAAATCACAGGGCATTTTAAATTTATCATTTAACATTACATTTCAAATAAATGTAATTTCACAACCTTTTCGTAACACGAATAAACTATCAATAAGGCCATCACACAAAAGACAAAATCATGTCTGATTACTATATGTCACATCCCCCCGTAAGGTAAGAACGTTCATGAACTTTAATTTTTCCACATCTTTCTTAACACTTACACTTCTGACTGGATGTGCATCAGCATCCCCCGAAAGAGAAGCCTGCTTGAAAGCTTACGAAAACTTTCCTCTAAAACAGCAAGCTCATGAACCCTCCCTGTCTTCAATTATTGGAAAACAAGCATCACAAATTACAAATATTGCGGATTATGAGATTATCAGAATTTTAGGCCCAATTAGCATGATGACCATGGACTATCGTTTAGAGCGGGTTAATCTTTATACAAATTGTGATGGAATCATTATCGCCACAACAAATGGCTAACATCAGTAATCATAATCATTTTCCCTGCAGAAGGCATCCAGATCCTCCTGTAGTGTGTCCTGATCTTCTTCATCATGATGGAACTTAACTGCAATCCTGTCATTCCATTGGCGCACGACGGCAACATCGTATTTGCCAAATTGTAATATCGAAAGAGCCATCGGGTCTTCATTCAAAACATTAGAATTAACGCTCAACAAAGCGCCTCCAGCAGATATATCAATCACTCTTGCAGAATGATTTGCATCCGAGACATTTAACTCAGCACCAGAATCAATAGATACACGTTGCCAACTTCGCCTGTCGGTTTTTTGTTGTTCCATAACTTGCCCAGCTCTCTCTCACGTCCCCCGTTCTATGACGATTAATAGCAGTTTACCCACACTTGGACCATGAGGCGAATCAAAATTTGCCATGTTCATTAAGATATTAATCCTGCTACAATGGAAACTTAAAGGCAGCAATCAACCTGCAAGGAACGAAAACAAGAAACGATTCAATTAAAGGAGATTAAGCATGACAGAGCAGCGCCGACTAAGCGACAAAATCATCGCGGCTCATAAGCAAGCTTGTGAGGAGAATAAACTGGACGTTGCAAACATGCTGTTGCAAGCCCTTGAAATGGATATATCAGCCATTGGAGGTAATAAAGAAGATCACCGTATTGCCACGGAAATGATGGAAAAAGCTTTTGAACGCCACGGTGCTCTTTAAATTAGATGTAGTGGTTCAGACTTGATCTGACAGTTACCAGATTT
>JABJOR010000457.1 GCA_018664265.1 Rhodospirillales bacterium | reverse complement strand
TTAGTGTCCACTTAATTTAAGCGGACACCTATTTGCCCGCTATCTGCAGACAGTATCGCTAAAAACGGATCTGATGAATAGGTGGGGGAGACCGGACGCTTACGGTGTGTTTAATGTTGTTACAGGGACAGGTGCGGATACAGGCGAGGCCCTTGGCCTCCATATGGATGTAGATGTTATTGCATTCACAGGTTCAGGCGTTGTTGGCAGAAAATTACTGGAATATTCAGCGCGTTCAAATCTCAAGCGTGTTTATCTTGAGTTGGGAGGCAAATCTCCAAATATTGTTTTCAACGATGTAGAAGATTTGGAAGGCTCCGTAAAAGCATCTGCCAACGGTATATTTCGAAACTCCGGGCAAGTCTGTGTGGCAGGGTCACGTTTGTTGGTTCAAGACGGTATTTATGATGACTTTGTAACCAGACTGATTGATGCAGCAGAGCGTTACACAATTGGCGACCCTCTGGATTTAGCTTCTGATATTGGTGCCGTAACCAGTGAAACTCAACTCCAAAAAATCCTGAGCTCTATAACCAAAGCAAACAAAGAAGGTGCCAATAAATTAACGGGTGGAAACCGTATTCTGGAAAGCTCCGGCGGCTTCTATCTTGAGCCAACAATTTTTGATACTGTAACACAAGATATGAACTTAAACCGGGAAGAAGTTTTCGGCCCGATTCTAGCCGTAACAAAATTCAACACTGAAGAAGAAGCCATTCACTTGGCAAATGACACTCAATATGGCCTGGCTGCCGGGGTATGGACTTCTAATTTATCACGAGCCCATCGTATGGTTCGGGCCGTTCGAGCTGGCGTTGTTCATGTAAACACATACGGCGGAACGGATATCACCGTGCCGTTAGGCGGCGTTAAGCAATCCGGTAATGGACATGACAAATCCATTCATGCACTTGATAAATATAGTGACCTTAAAACGGCATGGATTTCATTGAAATAATCCACGATAATGTTTGCTGATCTTCTTTGTATGTTTAAAATCACAATAACTTTTGAATTAATGGATTTCTTAAACATATAATGTCACCCGCCCCAGTATTAAAAGACCAAGAACGTGGCTTTCTTATCCCCATTGGGGGAGCAGAAGACAAAGAAGCCGATAGACGAATTCTTTCCCGCTTTGTAGAACTATCCGGATCAGAAAACGGAGATATCGTTGTTATTCCAACGGCGTCGCGCCTGGATGACACAGGACCAAATTATCTTGGCATTTTTGATGGACTTGGTATTGGACAAGTCGATTACCTGCCGATCAACAGCCGGGAAGATTGTGATAACCCATCATTTTTTGATGTTTTAGATCGTGCCACAGGTATTTTTATCACGGGTGGTAACCAGCTCAGGCTGTCGACGATTTTAGGCGGCACATTAATTGCTCAAAAAATCCGGCGATGTAATGCAGCTGGCATTCCCATTGCAGGGACTTCTGCTGGTGCATCAATAATGTCTGAACACATGATTGCCGGTGGTGATGCGAACAGCTCTCCCTCAGAGGACGGGGTTAATCTTGCACCGGGGCTTGGCTTAACAAATGCAGCAATTATTGATCAGCATTTTACAGAACGCCATCGTCTGGGGCGTCTGCTATCCGGCATTGCGTATAACCCGTTCTTGCTGGGTATCGGGATTGATGAAGACACAGGAGCTTTTATCGGACCTGACAATATGCTGGAAGTTGTTGGCAAGGGTAGTGTTACCATCGCTGATGCAAAAGGTTTAACATATTCATCAATGGGTCACGTAGGTCATGGTGAACCATTGAGCTTACTCGGTTTAAAATTAGACATTCTGGCAGAAGGTTGCCGTTACGATCTCGACAAACGTCAATCATTCCCACCGGAGAGTACGACGGAGTAACAAACAAAAAATAAACTAAAAAATATCAACTTTTTTCTAAAAGGGCAGAGATATGAAAATAGTATCGTCGAACGTATATGTAGGGCCAAATGTCTGGGCTGGCTTTCCTGTTATACGCCACGTAATCGATCTGGGAGTTTTAGAAGACTGGCCATCGGTAAAACTCGGTACAGATTATATTGATGCTCTTATTGAAGCCTTGCCCGGATTATCAGAACATGGTTGTTCCTATAAGGAACCAGGTGGATTCATTCGGCGCCTTCGAGAAGATGAAGGAACGTGGCTTGGACACATCATGGAGCATTGCGCCCTGGAAATTCAATGTGTCGCAGGAACCGAAGTTTCCTTTGGCAGGACCCGGTCAACAGGCGAATCCGGCCATTACAATATGGTCTACACCTATAAGCAACGCGATGTAGGCCTTGAGGCTGGTGAGTTAACCCTTCGTTTGTTGATGCATCTTTTGCCAGCCAATGTTCGTAAACTTGTCGAATATGATTATGAAGATGAGTTTGATTGGCCCTCAGAGCTGGAAGACTTCATCCGCCGCGCACAACGCAAAGAATTTGGGCCCAGCACAGGCTCCCTCGTTAAAGCAGCAGAAGAACGTGATATCCCTTGGCTACGATTGAATGAACATAGTTTGGTACAGTTTGGTCACGGCAAATATCAACAACGCATTCAGGCAACCATCACCAGTGAAACAAAACATATTTCTGTTGAGGTCGCCTGCGATAAAGAAAGCACCCACTCACTGTTGAATGATTTGGGACTTCCTGTTCCCAAGCAATATATGGTGCATTCAGCAAGGCAAGCAGTACGTGCGGCCAATCGCATCGGATATCCTATTGTTGTAAAACCGCTAGATGCCAATCACGGACGTGGAATTACCATCAACGTCATGGATGATGATGTAACAGAATCTGCCTTTGAATATGCATTAGAATATGGATCAGGCAGAACTGTCTTGTTAGAAAGCATGGTCTCTGGATTTGATCACCGTATGCTGGTGGTAAATAACGAGCTTATTGCCGTTGCCAAGCGTGTTCCCGGACATGTCATCGGTGATGGAAAATCAACAATCACCGAACTAGTGGACAAAGTAAATGATGACCCACGCCGTGGTGTCGGGCATGAAAAAGTTCTGACCAGATTGGAGTTCGACCGAGAAGCTGAAATGCTGCTTAAAGAATCAGATTATAATGCCGATACCATATTGCCCGAAGATGAAATTTTCTATTTGCGCTCTACAGCTAATCTCTCAACTGGCGGCACAGCCATTGATGTAACCGATACAGTCCACCCGGACACACGGGAAATGGCTGTTCGCGCAGTTATGGCAATTGGCCTTGATGTTGGTGGCGTAGATTTCCTGACCCCCGACATTACCAAGTCTTACAAAGACGTTGGCGGTGGCATTGTCGAGGTTAATGCAGCACCTGGATTTCGTATGCACATTGCCCCTAGCGAAGGCATACCGCGTGATGTATCTGGTAAAGTCATCGACATGTTGTTTGCGCCTGGCACACCAAGTCGAATTCCCATTGCGGCAATTACAGGAACCAACGGAAAGACAACCACGTCCCGAATGCTTGCCCACATCATGAAGATCAGTGGTAATACCGTCGGAATGACCTCAACAGATGGTGTTTATATTGATGGAAAACTAAGTGTAAAAGGGGACATGACCGGCCCCAAATCGGCACAGATTGTTCTGCGTGATCCACTGGTTGATTTTGCTGTTATGGAAACAGCGCGTGGCGGTTTGGTTCGCAGCGGGCTTGGCTATGAATCCTCCAATGTATCTGCATGTCTCAACGTTACCTCAGATCATCTAGGCCTGGGCGGTATAGAGACCGTAGACGAATTAGCGGTCGTAAAACGTGTTGTCGTTGAAAGCGCGACCGACACAGCAATCTTGAATGCAGACGATATGCATTGCCTTCGTATGGCTGATTATTCCACGGCAACAAATATTTGCTACGTCACCATGGATTCTGACAACATGCTTGTTAAGGAGCACATACGAGCTGGTGGCCAGGCTGTTGTCCGTGAAAAAGCGATGAATGGTGACATGATCGCGATCTATGACAAAGGCATGCATATGCCAGTTTTGTGGACGCACCTGATCCCGGCATCTATGGAAGGCCGTGCTTTGTTCAATGTGCAAAATGCCATGTTTGCAACAGCAATTGCTTATTCTTTCGAAGTTGATCTCGACAATATCCGCCATGGCTTGAGAACCTTCGATACATCCTTCTTCCAGACACCGGGCAGAATGAACGTGTTCGATGAGCACCCATTCAAGGTCATTCTTGATTATGGTCATAATCCGGCTGCCTTTCGCGCCGTGGGTGAGCTTGCTGATCGATTAGAGACAACAGGCAAAAAGATTTTGGTCTTTTCCATTCCGGGTGATCGTCGTGATGAAGACGCAAAAGCAGGTGCAGAAATACTAGCCAAACATTTTGATCACTTCATATGTAAAGCTGATGATAATCGCCGAGGTCGAGGCCAAATGGAAATTCCTGAGTTGTTAAAAAACAGCCTA
>JABJOR010000456.1 GCA_018664265.1 Rhodospirillales bacterium | reverse complement strand
CCTAGCATTAATGTTAGCACTGCTTGCCCCAACGCATGCATTTGCAACCAGTCATGTGCTGATTGTGTTAAATCAGGATTCTCAGCCAAAATATTTTCTGAATGACCCAAAGCAACGTGGCTTATGCGGTGATATTTATGCTGAATTAAAGTCACGATTAGCAAACAAAGGGATCACGCTCTCAATTCAGAGCACCTATACTCCAATAAAACGGATTATGCAAAAGCTAAAAACAGGCTCGGCTCAGGCTTACTGTGGAGCCGGACGAAATGCTGAGCGAGAAAAGAAGTATTATTTTTCTAACGTACCGTTATATAGCGTATCCAATGTCTTAATAGCCCGATCATATAAAAAAACTGGCCCAACTTCATTTGAAGAAATGGAAAGCTCTCAATCAAAAATGGGGACTTATTTTGGCACGAGCACAGACCGTTTTCTTAAAAATCGGGGCAACATCAATATTGTTAAAAGTTTTTATACACTCAACAAAGCATTTACCGCCCTTGATCAAAAGAAAATCGATTATTTCTATTATCACGATCTTGCATTGAATTATTATTTGCGAAACTCAACTCAAAAATTACGTGTTTTACCAACAAAATTTCGCACCTATAACCACTGGATGATTTATAGCAAATCCATGCACAAACATGCGCGAGATCTCATGGATAAAGAGCTAACAGATATGGTGCAGAGTGGATTAATAGAACAGTTTCATCGGAAATATAGAGTAAAATAAAGATTCAATGCTATCAGATAGCATCCATCCCCATCTGCCAGAATCTAATTTCCAATCGTGTTGCCTGCCGAAATGTTTTAATCAAATCTGGCATCCGTCCCTCGCCTGCTCGACTTTCAAATAATTTATCAAGCTTTTTTGAGCCACTTACCATTACTTCCTGATATTCATCAGAAGCGTACATTTCTATCCAGGGCCTGTATGGGTTATCTGACAATATTGTATCGGGCGATGCCATTAAATTCTTACCGATGACGGCGTATCCAAACATGCAAGGTGCTAATGCTACATGTAAATCCAGAAGGTCACCTGATAATCCACGCTCCAAAACATAACGGGTGTAGGCCATGGTATCTTCGGCTTCATCAGCACACTGCATATCTTCTTCTTTAACCCCCCAGTCCCGGCAGAAATCAACGTGCAACCTCATTTCAACGTCCGATATTACACGAATACTTTCTGCAGCTTCCCGGATTTCATCAAGGTTTTGTGACTTGTAAACTGCCAACCCATAGGCTCTGGCAAATTGAATAAGGAATAAATAATCCTGTATCAAATAGTGCCTGAAGCTAGTTTCAGGTAATGTTCCATCTGCGATACCACGAACGAACGGATGGTCGATATAAGCCCCCCATTCTTCAATGCAGGCATCACGTAAACTTGCAAACAGGTTTTTTTCCACTCTTTACCACTCCAAAATCAACTTTAAGTGCCATATAATTACTAGTTTCTGCAAAACTTTAATCGACATCCTAACCACAAACAATGTCTGTTATTTTTGGATTGATATACCTCATTCGAGCGGATACTGCATAATTTTGAAACGGGTAAAGCAGGCGCCTAACGTGGTGGCGCACGAAATTACAGATATAGTAGAAAGCACAAACCATAAAAGTCACTGGTTTTCTTTAAATTTTATGGCGCGCGTGGAACTGTTATGACCAGCCCATCAAGATCATCACTCATGACAATTTGACAGCTTAGTCGAGATGTGCCGCTTGGCTCATCTGCAAAATCAAGCATATCCGTTTCATCAATACTGACACTCTCAAGTTTTGGATACCAAGCAGCGTCCACATGAACATGGCATGTCGCACAGGCCAAGGCCCCTTCACAGGCCCCTTCCAGGTCATAACCACTATCACGCACAACTTGCATAACAGACTTACCGACAGCAACATCCAGTTCCCGACGGTCACCGTCGACATTTATTACGATTAATTTAGGCATGAATGGACTCTATACAGAAAAACTTTCGCCGCAGCCACAACGGCCTGTTTCATTGGGATTATCAAAGACAAAACCGGAATGAAATTTATCCTCAACATAATCCATAGTGCTGCCCAGAACATACATGACGGCCATTGGGTCTATAAAAATTTTGACCCCGTGGTCTTCAATGACTTCTTCCATTTTATTTTCGCCTTCGGCGTATTCAACAACATAGGACATACCATTGCAGCCCTTGGTCGAGACACTAATACGCAAGCCACTCACGGGTTTCTCACTCAGTTCAATGAGTTTTTTCGCCCGATCAGCAGCAGCTGACGTCAAAGACATAAGTTTTGGCTGTTCATTCATCAATAACACCTGATCATCCATAACAAGTTTCTATAACAGTATACACTGAGATAGTCTCAGAACATACCCAATGCAAGTTTGGCGTCCTCTGACATGCGATCTGGTGTCCACGCAGGGTCCCAGACAATGCGGGTCGTCACCACACCAATTCCATCAATTTGGGATACAGCACTTGAAACCATTCCCGGCATTT
>JABJOR010000455.1 GCA_018664265.1 Rhodospirillales bacterium | reverse complement strand
TACCACCAACCCGGATGAACTGGGTGTTGATGTGACCCCGCATGTAACGGTCGTCAAAGTTGACGAACCACCAGCACGTGACGCAGGCATCATTGTTGCCAGTGTCTCTGAACTTGTTGAAAAACTGCGTAATGAAGCGAAGGTGATCTGATGAGCATTCTTGTAATTGCAGAACATGACAACGCAGCCCTTTCCAGTGCTACGTTCAATGCCGTCGCCGCCGCATCAAAGCTGTCCGGTGACATCGAAGTTCTGGTCGCAGGCAGTGGTTGCGGTGGTGTTGCTGATGCAGCCGCCAAAATCGCTGGCGTTGCCAAGGTCCTAAGCGCCGATAGCGCCGAATATGCCAATGCGGTAGCCGAAAACATGGCGCCACTGATCGTCAAACTGGCTCCGAACTACAGCCACGTGCTGGCTGCTGCCACAACGACCGGTAAAAACATCATGCCTCGCGCTGCTGCCTTGCTTGATGTCCAGCAAATTTCGGAAATTACAGACGTCGTCAGCGATGACACATTTGTACGCCCGATCTATGCAGGCAATGCCATGGCAACGGTACAGTCTTCCGACTCTGTCAAACTGATCACTGTTCGCACAACATCTTTCGAAGCTGTTTCAGAAGAAGGTGGCTCTGCCAGTGTTGAAGCCGTTGACGGCACAGGTGATGCAGGGAAATCCAGCTTTGTTAGCCAGGAAGTCAGCAAGTCTGATCGCCCTGAACTGACGACTGCCAAGATCGTTATCTCCGGTGGACGCGGTATGAAGTCTGGCGAGAACTTCCCTATGCTGGAAGCAGTCGCTGATAAACTGAATGCTGCTGTTGGCGCTTCACGCGCTGCTGTAGATGCAGGTTACGTTCCTAATGACCATCAGGTTGGTCAAACAGGTAAGGTAGTAGCGCCTGATCTCTACATTGCTGTCGGTATCTCCGGTGCTATCCAGCATCTGGCAGGCATGAAAGACTCCAAGGTCATTGTTGCCATTAACAATGATGCAGAAGCCCCGATCTTCCAGGTTGCAGACTACGGTCTGGTCGCTGATCTGTTCGACGCGGTTCCTGAATTGGACAAAGAACTGGGGTAACGTTCAGAGCCTGATCTAATTAAAAAGCCCGGTACTCTTTGCGAGTGCCGGGCTTTTCTGTTCCTCTCCCTTCCGGGTGATTAAGCTGCAGCTTTAATTCTCTCAAGAAATTCAGCAACTTCATCTCTTAAAGTTTCTGACTGCGATGAAAGATTTTTTGCAGCACCTTGAATATCTTCAGCAACTTTTCCAGTCTCACCAGCAGCGACAGTTACAGAATTTATGTTGCTTGAAACTTCGTTCGTACCGGCAGCAGCCTGCTCTACGTTGCGGGCAATTTCCTGGGTTGCAGCAGATTGCTCTTCCACGGCACTGGCAATAGTCGCGGCAATACCATCAACCTTGCCGATGGTTTCACCAATACCTTCGATAGACCCGGCAGCACTTTCAGTTGCTTGCTGAATTTCACTAATCTAGGAGCTAATCTGTTCAGTCGCTTTGGCTGTCTGATTAGCAAGGTTTTTGACTTCTGCTGCGACCACAGCAAAGCCTTTACCTGCATCCCCTGCACGGGCAGCCTCAATCGTAGCGTTAAGCGCAAGCAGGTTCGTTTGCTCTGCAATATCGGTGATCAGGTCAACAACTTCACCAATACTCTTTGCAGATTCCACCAGTCCCTGAACTGTATCATAGCTGGTTTTGGCTTCTTGCACGGCATTTGCTGCCATGGTTGATGAATCCGTGACCTGACGGCTGATTTCATTAATTGAGGAAGACAATTCTTCAGCCGCTGAAGACACTGTATTCACATTGTTACTGGCTTGCTCTGACGCTGAAGCGACTGTTAGCGACTGCTTGTTTGTCTGATCAGCCGTTGTTGCCATTGTGTTGGAAGATGACAACATTTGTGTAGCAGCGCCGGCAACTGAATCGACGATAACACTGACCTTAGCTTCAAAGTCGTTGGTAATTTGTGACAAAAGAACCAGTTTTGCTTCATTAGCTTCACGCTCTTCGCGTTCAGCAGCTTCTTTCTCATGGCGAGCCTTTTCTTCAGCTTGACGCTGGCGCTCTTTTTCTTCTTCTGCAGCAACCCGATGTTCTTCTGCTTCTTTGGTCATACGGACATTTTCAATTCCCGCATCTTTAAAGACTTGAACAGCTTGTGCCATGTCACCAATTTCATCGGTTTTGTCTTGCGCTGGAATTTCTATCTCCAGGTTGCCATCTGCCAATTCTTTCATGGCACCCGTCATGTCATTAACCGGATTAACGATAGAGCGAGCGGTGAGTAAAGCAATGACTGCACCAAGAACAACACCAACAACAAGAAGCACCCACTGTATAGTCATTAAAGTTGCTGTTTCTGCTTTGCCTTCATCAGCATCTTTGGCCAGCAATGCTTTTTGATTGGCAACCATGCCACCCTGGCGAGCACCACCGTCGTCTCTTTCACCAAGCAAAATGTTCAATAGCTTGCCAGCACGAGGCGCAGCCTCGGAGACCAGTATATAGTTGGCCATATTCCACTGATCAGAGCCACGAATGGCAAACATCTTTGCAGGTAAGGGGTTGAATTTTACTCGATTGGCAGAAAAATTTTCAAATGACTGTTTTTGTTCCTGCGTCATTAAATCAGTCATGGATGATAAATCCGCGAACCTTTTTTCATTCTTGGCCCATAATTTCTTGAAGTTATCAGTAAACTTTATCTCCCCTGTCAGCAAATAAGCCCGGATATTTGCCAAACTTAGACCAAGGGTACCTCGCACATCAGCCATAGCACCAAGCGCCTGTCTTCGTGCATTATTGGCATCCTGTTCCATTTCAAGATTAATGATGTTGGTGATCTCGGAAACCATTTGTCCAGCCAGCGGTGCAGCTTCTGTCACAAGCATTTTTGTAGCAGGTTGCTCATCAGCTGAATTCGCGATGTTTTCTACAGTTTCCTGCGCAGTACGAAATTCATCAAGGGTAACCTTAAAACCGTTCCAGGCATCGACATTTTTGGGATTAGTCCAGGTCGCAGACAAAGCATCCATATCTGCTGTAATACCATCTATACCTGTCCAGATTTCTGCTCGACCCGCCTTGAAATTTTCATTTCCGGTCAACATCCAACCACGGAGGTTTGCGAGTGATGCCTGAATTTCTGTCAACATATTTGTGCTGGCCTGGGATGTCGGGATACGCAGATTTACGATCCTGTCCGTACCATCTTTGAGTCTACCGACTTCCCAAATGGTTGCACTTACAGCAATAACCAATAACATTATAACTATTGCAAAACCGCCAATAAGGCGTTGACGTATATTTAGATTACCCATTCCTAAGCGCTCCTCAATATTTTAAAATATAATTTAAAGTAGGATTTTATTTTTCATAAAGACGTATGTTATGTTGAATTTATTCTAATATAAATTTAAATTAGCTATTATATTGGTTATTTATTCTGTTTAAATTGCAAATCATATTTAGTACAATTTATCCTCGATAAAGTAAGATATGAATTCAAGCATAAGAAAAATTTACATTTTTTCACGATTTTATAGTGCTTAATGAATTATAACTTGTGTTTTAAATTAATAGATAACAACTCTCAGTATCTTGCTGCATAAAAGAAATTTATTACTACATTTAGGAAATACATGTCTTTAACGAACACACCCAAACATCAATACTCCGACGCAGCAATAAACAGCATCGAAATGGTTTATGGTGAGGGGTTCTTATCACCGGGTGGAGAGCATGCCGTTCGAAGTATTGTAAATAGCCTGAATTTAAGCAATTGCAGTATTCTTGATGTAGGCTGTGGCTTGGGGGGTGTTCTTGTTGCCTTAATAAAGAACCATAACGCTTCATATGTGCATGGTATAGACTTGGAAGCTTCCGTACTGGAACGTGCCGCCAAACGCATTGAAATAGCCGGTATTACTAGCCAGGTTAAACTTGAGCGGGTTAGCCTGGCCCCTTCCCTGCCATAGACAACAGCTTCGATGCCGTCATGTGCCGGGACATGCTTTGTCATATTGAAGACAAGCCACCATTTTATGAAGAAATTTTTCGTGTCCTGAACCCTGGCGGCCATTTGATTGGCAGTGACTGGTTTCTAGGCTCCAATGCATTAAGTACAGACGATTACAAAATATGGCATGAAAATTTAAAAAAAGCGGGGTTGGATTTCTTTTTTACAGAGCCGAAAGAAACTATAGCGGCATACTCCAGATCAGGCTTTGAAAACATCAAACTCACTGACAACACAGGCTGGATCTTTGAGGAAAGCAACAGGCATTTGGAAATAGTGCACAGCACATCTCGTGAGGCCCTGATTTCTGCATTGGGTGATGATGGGTATAAAAATATTATAGAACGTACGGAACACAGGGCTGCAGCTCTAGCCAGTGGGGCCTTATTGCACATGAATTTCCAGGCCCAGAAGCCAGTTTAGGCTTTGATCATTCAATTCCCGACACCTGCGACGGATATAGAACAGCCGAAGTCGATTCACCAAGTCTGAAACACCGAAGACTTCTACACCAACAATAATTATTAGTGTATAATTCCTGCCTTGAGATTTGCGATATAATTCGCAGAGTTATTCATTATGGGGAATACCAGACAGCTACAGAACGTATACATACGTATATATGAGGGAGAATAAAAGATGAAATCGCACGCACGTGTTGTTGTAATTGGGGGTGGTGTTGTCGGCGTAGGCACCCTTTATCATCTGGTCAAAAAAGGCTGGAGTGACGTTGTTCTAATCGAACGCAAGGAACTGACATCAGGCTCCACTTGGCATGCCGCTGGGCTGCTGCCGCTTTTCAACATGAGCTACAGCGTTGGACAGGTGCATCAGTATTCTGTTGATCTTTATAATTCCCTAGAAGAAGAAACCGGCGTGAATGTTGGCCTTAAGACAGTCAGCAATATCCGTCTGGCCATGAATCAGGACCGGATGGACGAATACCATCAATACGCTGGTGTAGCCCAGACCATCGGTGTGAAATTTGATTTTGTTACCCCGGACGAAGTTCGCGAAATGTGGCCGTTATGCAATACAGAAGGATTGGTTGGTGCCCTTGTTCATCCCGATGACGGTTACGTTCAACCCGCCGATTTGACCCAGGCCTTTGCTAAAGGTGCCCGGAATGGCGGCGCCGAAATCTACCGCAATACCTGTGTGACCAATATTACACAAAAACCGAATGGCGAATGGCTGATCACAACCGACAAGGGCGAAATCACCTGTGAGCATGTTGTGTCTGCAACAGGCAACTTTGCCCGCAAGACAGGTGAAATGATTGGCCTGGATATCCCGGTTATCCCTGTTGAACACCAATTCATTGTAACAGAACCTCATCCGGATATTTTGGCCCGCCAGAAAGAAGGTTTGCCAGAAATGGGGGTTTTGCGTGAATCTGATGGCGGATGGTACATGCGTGAAGAGGCTGGCGGATTTATCCTCGGCCCTTATGAGCATGGAGCCCCTTGTTGCTACGTAGATGGCCCTTCTGATGATTGTGAATACGAGTTGTTCCCAGAAGACCTGGAACGACTGGAGCCACATATTGAAGCGGCAATTAACCGTGTTCCGGCCTTTGGCGAAGTTGGCGTCAAGAAAGTCTATAACGGCGCCATTGCCTACACCCCCGATGGCAACCCGATTATCGGACCAGCCTGGGATAAGAAAAATTTCTGGCTAAACGAAGGTCACAGCTTTGGTATTACAGCCGCCGGTGGCGCAGGCTGGCAGCTCGCCGAATGGATCGTTGATGGTGAGCCGACTGTTGACATGTTGGGCGTAGACCCACGACGTTTTGGTGATTACTGCACCAAATCATACTTACAGGCTAAAAATGAAGAAACCTATGCACACGTCTTCATCACCCACTTCCCCGATGAAGAACGCCCTGCAGGCCGCCCTTTGCGCACAGCACCATGCTATGACCGTTTGAAGGATCTGGGCGCTGTGTTCGGTCAAAAATATGGCTGGGAACGCGCTAACTGGTTTGCACCGGAAGGTGTTGAGGCTGTAGACGACTGGTCCTTCCGTCGCTCGAACTGGTGGCAACACGCTGTCAATGAAGCGCAGCACATGGCTGATAACGTCGGCATCCTCGACATGAGTGCTTTCGCCAAGTCCCGTATTTCAGGTCCCGGAGCAGAAAGTTTCCTCGATAACCTGCTGGCAAACAAGCTGCCATCAAAAGTTGGTCGGATCAGCCTGTCTCACGCCCTGAACACCCGTGGTGGTGTGCACTCTGAATTCACCGTTATTCGTGAATCCGATGACAGCTTCTATCTGGTATCAGCTGGTGCCAACTGCCGCCTTGATCATGACTGGGTTAAAAAACATATGCCGAAAGATCGTTCTGTCACGTTCCAGGACATCACCAATCAATATGGTGTGCTGGTAGTGGCCGGACCGAAATCGCGCGAACTGATGGAAAAAGTTTCAGACACGGATTTCTCTAACAAAGCTTTCCCGTGGCTATCCTCACAATACATTAATGTTAACTGTGCCCCGGCCATGGCTGCTCGGGTGAACTACGTGGGTGAACTGGGTTGGGAACTGCACCACCCCATCGAATATCAGAACCATATTTTCGATGCCATTATGGCAGCTGGCAAAGACCTCGACATTAAGCCTTTCGGCATTCGTTCCATGGACATGCTGCGTATAGAGAAATCATATCGCATGGTCGGCACTGAACTTTCCATCGAATACTCAGCGTACGAATCAGCCATTGACCGTTTTGTTCACCCTGACAAAGGTGACTTCATTGGTCGTGATGCTTTGCTGGCATGGAAAGAAAAAGGTTTTGATAACACCTTTGCCACCATCGAAGTCCATGACATTACAGATGCAGATCCTTTGGGTAGCAATCCTATCTACAAAGATGGAAAAGTTGTTGGACGCGCTACATCCGGGAACTATGGGCCAAGGACTCAAAAAACGATTGCCCTTGCCATGTTAACGCCAGATCAAGCTGCTATCGGCACCAAACTGGAAATGGAGATCCTTGGCACTATGCATCCCTGCACAGTGATCGAGGAAAGCCCCTATGATCCAAAGAACGAGCGCCTGCGCGCCTGATCTTCGGACTCACTAATCACAATGCGGCCCGGCAAATCATTTGTTGGGCCGTTGTTGTTTTTTTCAACGTGTTACAAATTGGCCATATCAAATATTCTATAAAATGATTATTTGTCGAAATGAAGCGTAGATTTTCATTAGACTAAGTTAATGCAAAAACGAATTAACCTCTTGTCAGGAATGATTTTTTTCACTTTCATTAAGGCAAATAATCTGGAAATGTCGTGCTATAGACACTCCGCGTCTTTCAGTGAATAGCATTTTAGGATAAAATAACGGAATTATGTATCTATTATGGAATATGATTGCTTCATAAGCCATTTTTTTAAGTAACCGGTTTATATTCAATAGGGGAGTATTGGAATGTCGGAAGAAGAAGATATCGTTCTATCTGAACTGGATGATGAAGAACTTGTGCAACAAATGCATGACGACCTTTATGATGGTTTGGCTGAAGAAATAATTGAAGGCACCAATATTTTATTGGAACGCGGTTGGGAATCATACAAGGTTCTGACCGAAGCCCTTGTTGAAGGTATGCGTATCGTTGGCGTCGACTTTCGCGATGGTATTTTGTTTGTACCGGAAGTTCTGATGTCAGCAAACGCCATGAAGGCTGGTATGGCTATTCTGAAGCCTTTGCTTGCTGAAAGTGGCGCACCACAAATGGGCAAAATGATTATCGGTACGGTTAAAGGCGATATCCATGATATCGGCAAGAACCTTGTCGGTATGATGATGGAAGGTGCAGGATTTGAAGTTGTGGATCTTGGCATCAACAATGCCGTTGAAAGCTATCTAGAAGCTATCGACGAGCACAATCCGAACATTCTTGGAATGTCTGCCTTGCTGACAACCACCATGCCTTATATGAAAGTGGTTATCGACACCATGATCGAAAAAGGCATTCGCGATGATTTTGTCGTACTCGTTGGTGGTGCTCCGCTGAACGAAGCTTTTGCAGATAGTGTTGGTGCCGATGCTTATTGCCGTGATGCAGCCGTTGCTGTTGAAACTGCAAAATCACTGGTTGCTAAACTTGCATAAGAAATAAGACATCGAATTATAGCAGCGGCATAGAGTGGGATTGCCGCTGCTTTTTTCCTAAACAGGAGTACGGGGGATGACACAACAACCCAACGCCCGTGCACCTAAAACACTTCTTATTGCATGCGGTGCTCTTGCACGTGAAGTTCTTATGCTGATTGAAGCAAACAATTGGCAACATCTTGAACTCGTCTGCCTGCCTGCCAGCCTTCACAATCGACCGGAGCGTATCCCTGAAGCGATCCGCGAAAAAATTAATGAAGAACGTGAAAATTTTGAAAATATAGTCGCACTCTATGGAGATTGTGGTACCGGAGGAATGCTTGATGCAGTCTTACAGGAAGAAGGCGTTGAACGGATCCACGGTGCACACTGTTACGAATTTTATACAGGAACAGTCGCTTTTGAAGAAATAGTGGAGCAGGAACTTGGTAGCTTCTATTTGACAGATTTCCTGGTTCGTCAGTTCGATACACTAATTATGAAAGGCATGGGAATTGATAAGCATCCAGAGCTTCTTCCCATGTATTTCGGCAATTACAAGCGTCTGGTCTATCTTGCACAGATTGATGATCCCGCATTACAGGAACAGGCAAAAGTGGCTGCAGGCAAGTTGGGGCTGGATTATGAATATGTCTTTACCGGTCTGGGCGAATTCAACGATTTTTTAAAAACCCACACCCCATCACCAACATTATCTCACGAAAAGGTCTGATCCATGGCTCAAAAGACTATACTTTACTGGCGCGATATTCCTTCACAGGTCATTGTGAAGCTTGGTCGGAAACCTGCTAAAAAATTACTGTCTGAACGCTTTCAGGAAGCCATTGATGCAGCTGCCATGCGCGGCAAAAAAAGTGGTACAGAAGATTATCTTGCTGAATGGCGTCGTGGAGACGCCGTTGAATGTAGTGATGATATCGAAGCCGAAGTTGAAGCCTGCGCACAAAGTCTGGAAGATGAATATGATGATGAGCGCCTGAAAGCGTTGGTCGCAAATTATGGCAACAACGATTAATCATGGCCAAGATAACAGTATATGAACCTTCGGGTACCAGCCACGTTTACCGGGTACGCTCTCGGTATTCTATAAGGTTGTGGTCAGTTCGGAATTCGCGTTTTTTGGAAATACTCTACAGCACTTTTGCCAATACGCTTCTCGCTTTGCACCCTTTATGGAGCAAGATTGGCTATAAGCGCATTGAGACACCCATGGTGGCTTTTGAGTCGCGAGCCAAAGCATTTCTGTTTGATTGTCGCATGTGTGGTCAGTGTGTGCTTTCCAGCACAGGCATGTCATGCCCCATGAATTGCCCCAAAGGTTTGCGAAATGGCCCCTGTGGTGGCGTTCGTGCCAATGGACATTGCGAGGTCGAAGAAAATATGCCGTGTGTCTGGGTGCAGGCATG
>JABJOR010000454.1 GCA_018664265.1 Rhodospirillales bacterium | reverse complement strand
GATGTTTCGGTAGTGGGCGTATTCATTCTGTCCATACCCTGCGTGAGGGCTTTGGTGAGCTTATTGAGGCCGAAGCGTTGGAAACATCCGAGCTGGTTGGCACACCAATCCGGGAAATAAACATTCCTGATGGCGTCATGCTGGGAACCATTGTACGCGGCGAAGAGGTTATTGTTCCACGCGGCGATACTGTTATTCAGGCTAAGGACAGGGTCATTTTGTTTGCAGAGCCTAAAGCCGTCAAGAAAGTCGAGAAAATGTTCTCCGTACAGCTGGAATATTTTTAATCTATAACAACAATTTACGAAACAGAGACGATAGATCATGTCAAGAATTGCCTATGTCAACGGATCCTACATGCCGCACCGGGAAGGCGCTGTGCATATCGAAGATCGCGGGTATCAGTTCGCTGATAGTGTCTATGAAGTCGTAACAGTCCTTCATGGTAGTTTGATCGACGAAGAACCGCATCTGGATAGATTGGAGCGGTCCTTGTCAGAACTGGATATGGCGTGGCCACTGCATCGCAATGCCATGAAAGTTGTTTTGAGACAGGTTGTCCGGCGCAACCACCTGAAGTATGGAATTGTTTATTTTCAGGTTACCAGAGGCGTTGCCCCACGAAATTTTGAATTCCCTGCAAACACACCGAGCAGCCTTGTTGTCACAGCAAAACACATACCCAAATTGGCGAAACCTATTGCTCCCGGATCAAAAGGGCTCAGCGTCATTACCCTGCCTGATATTCGCTGGAAACGGCGCGACATCAAAACGACCGGTCTATTGGCTGGCTGTCTTGCAAAGCAAAAAGCTGTCGAGGCTGGAGTCCAGGATGCCTGGCTGGTTGATGAAGCCGGTTATGTTACCGAGGGTACATCCAATAATGCATGGATCGTCACCCGCGATGGGGAGCTGATAACACGCGATATCTCCAACGATATTCTGAACGGCATTACCCGCAGACGCATCTTGAAAATAGCCCAGGCCCAAGGACTTAAAGTCGTTGAACGTGCCTTTACCCCGGATGAAGTCAAACAAGCACGCGAAGCCTTTATCTCAAGCGCATCATCCTTTGTTAAACCCGTCACCGAAATTGACGGCAAAGCCATTGGCAATGCCCAGATGGGAGAGCTAAGCGAGGTTCTGCTAAAAGGAATGTATGACTTTATGGAAACCCCACAGAGTGAATGAAATCTGCATTGAAATGACAAAATCAGAAATAAAATTACCAGCACCAAAGGCCATCATTTTCGATTGGGATAATACACTGGTCGATACATGGGCAACCATTCATGACGCCATGAACACCACCCTGAGCCACTTTGGCAATGAAACATGGACCTTGCATGAGGCCCGTCAGAAAGTTCGCAAATCAATGCGCGATAGCTTTCCTACATTGTTTGGCAAACGTTGGCATGAAGCGGCAGAGATATTTTATGATCGCTACAATACGATCCACATGAAACGCCTTAAAACCCTAGAAGGTGCGGAGGATATGCTGCGAAGCCTGCACAGCGAGGGAATTTACCTCGCTATTGTCAGTAACAAGCTTGGTGAGTATCTGCGGCTTGAGGCAAAACATTTGGGCTGGGATGCTTACCTGAAAAATCTGGTTGGCGCATCCGATGCCTTGAATGACAAGCCTGCGGATGATCCGATCCATATGGCCTTAAGTGGTAGCGGGATCAAAGCGGGTGGCGATGTTTGGTTTGCTGGTGATGCAGATATAGATCTGGAATGCGGCTCTAACGCTGGATGTATTCCTGTACTCATTCGGGAAGAAAATCCAAATCCTGGCGAATTTGATGCGCATCCACCAGCCTGCCATGTAAAAAACAACAAAGAATTCAAAGAGTTAGTATATAATTCATTAGACTGATTTGAATATTTTAAAAATTGTCGTATTGTTATACCAACGTTTGCGCAAAAAAGTGTTGGACGTTGGAACTGCAAACATATATTCGCAGTGTTCAGAGTTAAGCGCTAAATTAATTATAACAAAAATTCAATAAAAAGAGGCGAATAAAAATGGCCGCAGAAAGAAACCAGAATGTACAGGACGTGTTCCTGAACCATATTCGTAAGAACAAGTCTTCGGTAACTGTATTCCTTATTAACGGCGTTAAATTGCAGGGAATTGTCACATGGTTCGACAATTTTTCAGTGCTACTACGCCGTGATGGACATACACAAATTGTTTACAAACATGCAATCTCCACAATCATGCCATCGACACCCATTCAGCTTTTTGAACCTGAAGAGGCAGATGACAGTGCTGCTGATTGATTAAACAGCAGTGGGAGAAGACATAGCAGGGCACACAGAAGACGGCCCTATTAAAGGGGAAATGTGCGCGATCCTGCACCCGAACTTTATTCGGGCAGGAACAAGCCGCGCGCGCACCCCGGAATCTGACCTGGAAGAGGCTATTGGCCTTGCCGCGGCAATTGAACTGAAGGTCCAGCACGCTGAAATCATCCGCGTAAATAAAGCCATGCCGGGCATGCTGTTCGGCAAGGGCACAGTCGAGCGCGTAGCAGACATCATCCATGGCAAAGATGATAACGATGAAGATGACTTCCTCGACGATTTCAAAGAGCCTCCAGCGAAACGCCGGGTCAAGAAAACCGGGCACGAGCCTGAGAAAGCGCCACATATATCCGTGGTTATCGTCAACAGCACCCTGACACCGGTCCAGCAACGTAACCTGGAACGCGCCCTGAAATGCAAGGTCATCGACCGAACCGGATTAATCCTGGAAATTTTCGGAGAGCGCGCGCGCACCAAGGAAGGCAGTTTGCAAGTGGAGCTGGCCTCCCTGACATATCAGCGCAGTCGTTTGGTACGAAGCTGGACTCACCTTGAACGTCAG
>JABJOR010000453.1 GCA_018664265.1 Rhodospirillales bacterium | reverse complement strand
GCTTTGAGCAGCGCACCATTCCAAAACAAATGTGGTCTGGACTTCGAGAACAGATCAGTCCGACCATTCTGGCTGTTGCCACCATGTTGGTCTTCCTTTCCATCTGTTTGCTGACAACCCTTGAATTGCTCCGACGTCGATCCGAGAAATTACGCGGTATGACCCCGCAATAAAAATTTAGAAAACCCTGGAAGAAACGTTCTTCCGGGGTTTTTATTTGATCATGTTTTGATAAACAATTCCCTGGAAAAATTACAGAACGTTTCTGCTCCGTTTGCTGTGACACGGAAGCATTCGCTGATCTCCATACCCCAGTCATCCATCCAGATTCCCGGTATCATGTGTATGGTCATGTTTTCCTGCAAGATCGTTTTGTCACCAGGACGTAAACTCAGAGTATGCTCGCCCCAATCTGGTGGATAGTTAACGCCTGTGGAATACCCAAGACGTGATTCCTTGATCAGGCCATGTTTGGCAATGCTGTTACGCCAAACCTCTTCCACTTCTTCGCAGCTCACGCCGGGTTTGGCAAAATCAAGAGCAGCCGCCAAGCCTTCCATAACGACTTTACTTGTATCAGCCAACTTTTGCGGAGGCTCACCCAGATGCAGTGTCCGTGCCATGGGGCAATGGTAGTGCTTGTGGGCACCTGCAAGCTCCAAAATGGTGGCCTCACCCGCCACAAACGGCTTGTCGCTCCATGTCAGGTGTGGTGTGGATGTGCCGACCCCGGTGGGCAACATGGGCACGAGGGATGTGTAATCACCACCGAATTCTGGCGTGCCACTGATCTCGGCATGATAGATTTCTGCAGCCGCGTCACACTGGCGAACACCTGGTGAAATGGTGTCATAAGCACGCTGTGTCGCCAGTTCAACAATTCGGGCAGCAGCCCGCATGTAGCTGATTTCACGCTCGGACTTGATAATCCTGACCCAATTAACCAATGCTGTTGCATCCACCATGGAAGCATTGGGGAGCCCTTTGCATAAGGCAGCATGGGACGCTGCTGTATAGTAGTAGGCATCCATTTCAACCCCGATTGTGCCTTTATGCATGCCACGGCGTGTCATTTCTTCGGCAATCCAATCCATGGGATGACGTTCGGTTGATTGAACGTAGGTATCGGGATATCCGATCATATTGTCATCAGCCAAAAACGTTGTAACCCTGCCTCCGTTTGCATCCATCTGGCGTACTATACAGATAGGCTGTTCTGCATTAAGGGCAATAATGACAACCTGTGGAGTTTAAAATGACCAGCCGTCATAACCTGTCAGGTAGTTCATATTTGCTGGGTCGGTTGCGACCAGAACATCAATGCCACGTGATTGCATGCTCTGCTTTGTTGCTCGAATGCGGCGTTGGAATTCCTCAATGCTGAAGGGTAGGTTCTTTGCGCTCATAGGGTGTTCTCTTACGTTTGAGTTGATGACATTAACTGGCCAAATCCGGCAATTGGTTTGGTGTAATTTGCTTTACGAAGGGCTTCCCACAACATGGCTTGATTGCTGCAGATGACAGGCATACCAAGCGATGCTTCCATCCCGTCAATGTCTCTAGCGATAACAAGTGCTGTACAGGAAAAGAAGACGGCTTCGGTTTCTGGAGTAATGACGTCACGGGCCGCTTCCATAAGGGCATCAGCTGGAATGCTCGCTATATCGTTATCCGCCGTCAGTGAAAACCCGGTCATGCCTGTGATCTCAATGCCCTCGTCCAAAAGATAGTTGGAAATGGTCTGGTTCACAGAATCAATATAGGGCGTTACTACGGCAATTTTGTTAACACCAAGGTGGCGAAAAGCGCTTACTGCACCGGAAATCGGTGTGGAAACGGGTATCCCTGGGCGCGCGGTCCTGATGCGTTCAACAACGCCCTCATAGCCAATGTTGACTGTGCCAGACGTGCAGCCATACGCAATGGTATCAAGTGCCAAATTGGGCGCCAGCAATGATGCTGCACGGGTCATATCAGGCGCCATCGCTTTAAGGTTCTCTGGTGTGCAATCTGATGTATAGGATATTCTTGATACATATAGTGCTATGTCATCATCTGGTAACATAGCCCTCCATTCTGGCTCCACAGAAGGGTCCGTTGAAAGGGCGACTAAGCCAATTCGTGCTGTTTCTCCCGGTAGTGGTTTGGGTGTGAAGTGTCTCATGGTATTTTAGCTTTTTTCCAGAGGAGCACGTTCTTGACGTGGTGGATGGGTAAACATTTCCCGGTAACATTTCGAAAAATGAGAGGCAGAAACAAAGCCGCAGGCAATAGATACTTCTAAAATTGTCATGGAGGTTTGCGACAGAAGCATTTGTGCACGCTTCAGGCGCAGCTCCATATAATAACGCGCCGGGGTCATTTTCAGGTATTTCATAAACAAGCGTTCGATTTGCCTTACAGAAAGCCCGACACTTGATGCCAATTCGTCGCGTTCTATTGGGTCTTCCAGGTTTGCTTCCATTTGTTCAACGACCGCGATCAGTTTTGGGTGACTGATTTGTAATCGGCGTCTGATGGGAAGACGTTGTGGAGCATTGGGATCATTACTCCCGATATGGGAGAATTGCTCTGCAACCGCAACGCTGAGGTCATGACCATGTTGCTCGGCAATCAGGTGCAGCATCATATCGAGAGTGGCCCCTGCGCCTGCAGAGGTAAATCGCTCACCATCAATTTCATAGAGTTTTGTCGTAACTTCGATGTCAGGGAATTCTTCGGCAAAGCCTGTCAGGTATTCCCAGTGAATTGTGCATCGATGATTATTCAGAAGCCCGGCACGGGCCAGAACATAAGCTCCACCGGAAATGCCACCCATTTGGCAGCCATGCCGTGCCAATTGCCGTAACCAGGAAAGCGCAGTGCGCTCCTGATATTCCTGCGGATCAATTCCGGCACAAACTATAAGAGCAGGGTGGTTATCAATATCACTGATGCCGTAATCAGGCATCAGAGCTATGCCACTACTGGATGATACCGGCTCTCCATCAAATGAGATAATGTCCCAGGCATAAAGCTCACGTCCGCTCATGCGGTTGGCTGAACGCAAAGGCTCAACCGCTGCGGTAAAAGATAGCATGGGAAATTGTGGCACAAGCAGGAACCCCAGCCGTTGTGGCCCTTTCCTTGGTGCTTCGTTGAGCATTCTATTGTTTTCCCAGTAAGTCGTTATTATGAGCGCCGTATACGGAACACCATAGCGTATAAAAACACATCGTCGCAATAAAACAATTCGGGGTCGCAGAAATACAGTGAAAAAACATTATTTTTCTGTCACATCATTTGAATTATTGACCTTTTTGTCGTTAAGCGACATTTTGCATCAAGGTATGCTATAATCCTGCATTGAATGGATGAATTATATTGTGAATTTAGACGCTCCACACATTTCGGGTGCAATTGAGCCTGTAACTGTTGATCGGTCTGTTAAGACACGCCGGGTCGGCTTTGTGCTTGTACCTCAATTCAGCATGATCGCGTATGCGTCTGCCATTGAGGCCCTTCGGCACGCCAATTATGTCAGCGAACGTACCGTCTATGAATATGTCACGTGCTCCATGGATGGTGAAGGGGTCAAGGCCAGCAACGATGTCACGCTTCAGGTGGATGCATCCTTGGCTGACGCCGGGAAACTGGACATGGTTGTGGTGTGTTCAGGCTGGAATGTTAAGAATTATGTTACCCGTGAGTTGCTTGCTCAACTTAGACGCCTTGTTACCCATGGGGCACATGCCGGGGCTATTTGTACAGGCTCCTATATTTTGGCCCGTGCAGGATTGCTTGATGGGTATCGATGCACCATCCATTGGGAGAATCTTTCCAGTTTTTCAGAAGAATTCCCCAAGATTGAAGTTGTCCCCGAGCTCTATGAGATAGACAGAACAAGATACACCTGCGCCGGGGGGACAGCCGCAATTGATTTGATGCTGCACATGATCTCCAGCCATGCAGGACACAAGGTCGCCACAGCCGCCGCGGATCAATTGATCCATCACCGTATACGTGAGGGTAATGAAGGCCAACGCATGGCTCTGCGATCCCGTTTAGGGGTATCGCATCCGAAATTGCTGGCTGTGATCAGTGATATGGAAGAAAATTTGGAGAACCCGGTAAATTGTACAGAACTTGCGAAAAATGTTGGTCTTTCCACGCGCCAACTGGAGCGCTTGTTTAACAAGTATTTAGGATTAGCCCCGACCCGGTATTATCTGAAGCTGCGTATGGACCGTTCACGCTTTTTATTGCTGCAAACCAGTCTGTCGGTTCTGGATGTGGCATTGGCTTGTGGTTTTATTTCGGCTTCGCATTTCTCAAAATGCTATCGGGAGCATTTCAATCGCACCCCAAGCGAAGAACGTCACAATGTTCTATCTATGGAACGCTCAATCGCTGGATAGCGCATTCCAAGTGTAATTGCCCTTGCCACCATGAATATGGAAAATGCTAACCATAGGCCGTGATTGCCGTATGGGCCAATAAGAACACTGGTGGCAACGATATAAACCAGCATGGATATCAACATGGCATTGCGCATATCGTGGCCGCGCGTCATGCCGAAAAATATGCCATCGAGCAGAAAACTCCACACTGACAGGACGGGCAGGATAACCATCCATGGAAGGTATTCGCGGGCAACCAGTCGAATATCTTCTGTCTTGGTTAAAAGATCGATTAACTCTCCACCAAACAACCAATAAACCAAAGAAAATGGCAGTGAGAAAATAAGTGCCCAGATGGTGGTTGCTTTAACGGCACCTTTAAACGCGGCCTTGTCCCGCGCGCCATAAGCATGGCCCGACAAGGTTTCCACTGCATGAGCAAACCCGTCCAGCCCGTAGGCCATGAAGCCTTGAAACAGCATCAGGACAGCATTAACTGCAAGCAGCGTGTCCCCCATGCGTGCTCCAAGCGCGGTAATGATCACAAATACAGTTTGCAG
Source organism: Rhodospirillales bacterium (assembly GCA_018664265.1). Taxonomy (GTDB): domain Bacteria; phylum Pseudomonadota; class Alphaproteobacteria; order Rhodospirillales; family Casp-alpha2; genus JABJOR01. The sequence continues at coordinate 2,299 of JABJOR010000453.1, read as the reverse complement.
GCAGAGCGTTCTGAGGAAAATGTCTCGATTGAGGAACATTAATTTTTTCAAATGCTCCCACTGGGCAATCAGGGATAAATTCCAATTACCTCCCAGGGCCTTCGCATGATGCAAAGCAAGCCAGCAGCCAAAGATTGCGGCACCCACTTCGGAAATAACCGTGGCATAAGCAACGCCTTCGACCCCCCAGCCAAAGCCGAGCACGAAAACAAGATCAAGAATGATGTTGCTGACATTCATACCCAGTTGCAGCAGTAATACGGCTTTTGTGTTCTGGATACCGATAAACCAACCGAGCAGGGCGTAGCCCATAAGCACAGCAGGGGCACCCCAAATTCGTATGGAATAATAAGCATCGGTGAGCTGGGCAACCTGATCACTGGGCTTGATCAAGGCAATGCTGCCCCAAAAGAGCGGGCGTTGAAGGGCAATCAGAGCAATGCCGACAACAACGGAAATGGCAAAAGCCCGCAACAACCATGCACGGACCTGTTCCATATCCTTAGCGCCCAGAGACTGAGCCGTGAATCCGGTGGTTCCCATACGCAGGAAACCAAACCCCCAATACAGGATGCTGAAGATTTGCGCACCAACGGCAACAGCCCCAATGTAATGAGCTCCCTCAATCTGGCCTACCACTGCGGTATCAACAATGCCAAGCAAAGGCACCGAAACATTCGATATCATAATCGGCCCGGCCAGAAGCCAGATTGTTTTGTTCCAGTTTCGGGTGGTCATGAGAGTTGCTTCAAGAGCTTACTCATAATCATTATTTACTATCAGCGCCGTCGTCTACGACGTTTTTTCCCATCTTTCCCATCAGCTTTTTCCATAATTCTCGGTTCAGGCAAGGTGACGGACTTTGACAGGTTGGGGTAAGAGGCTGTCTTGTGGGGGAAAGCCATAGCTTCGACAAAGTGATCCTGGAACTTGGGCTCAACTGCCGTTTCGATTTTTTCGATATTGCGAACCACAGTTTCAATTTCGTCGCGGGCGCTCTGATTTAGCAAGGCAATACGAGCCCCAGTTCCGGCGGCGTTGCCAGCCGATGTTACTTTTTCAAGAGGGCAATCCGGTAACATGCCAAGGACAAGCGCATACTTTGTATCAATGTGTGATCCAAAGGCACCAGCTAGCACGATGCGATCCGGTGTATCAATACCCAGCTTATCCATGAGCAAACGTGCCCCGGCATACAGAGCCGCTTTTGCAAGCTGTATAGCGCGAATGTCATTTTGGGTGATATTGACGTTAACCTCGCCACTGTGAAGATGGTAGGAGAATGTTCGATCGTCCTGATAGACTCGCTCGTTTTTCTCAGCGAGCGCACCGTCAATGACGCCATCTGTGGTGATGATACCGGCAAGAAACATCTCGGCGATTACTTCAATAATGCCTGAGCCACATATACCAGTGACACCAGTTTCACTGGTTGCTGCAGCAAAGCCCGGATCGTCAGACCACAACTCACTGCCAATCACCGAGAACTTGGGTTCAAGAGTATCCGGGTCAATTCGTACGCGCTCAATCGCACCTGCAGCAGCGCGTTGACCGCCAGAAATTTGTGCGCCTTCAAAGGCCGGACCTGTAGGCGAGGATGCCGCAAGTAGGCGGTCTTTGTTGCCGCAAACGATTTCCGCATTGGTTCCAACATCGACAATCAACATGATATCATCAGACAGGTGAGGGCTTTCTGACAGAACCACGGCGGCTGTGTCGGCGCCAACATGACCAGCAATGCATGGCAGCACATACACCCGAGCATTTGGATGCATGTCGAGGTCTAGTTCTGAGCCCCACAAGGTCAACCCGGAATTGGTCGTCAGGGCAAAAGGTGCACCGCCCAATTCCGTGGGATCAATACCAAGCAACAAATGGTGCATGACAGGATTGCCAACGAATGTAGCATTGAGAACATCATGTGTTGTCAAATCAGCCTGATTTACAAGTTCATTGATCAGGTGATTTATGGCTTCGCGAACCGCGTCCGTCATTTCCTTGTCGCCACCAGGATTCATCATGACATAGGAAACCCGGCTCATGAGATCTTCGCCAAAGCGTATTTGCGGGTTCATGATACCCGATGATGAGACGACGTCTCCGGATAATAATTCACACAAATGCCCGGCAATGGTTGTGGAGCCAATATCAAAAGCCACGCCATAAACTTTATCGCGGAAGCCCGGCCAAATTGCGGTCACGCGTAAACCTCGGTGGACGGCAACGGTAACTTTCCACTCGCCTTTGCGAAGGGCCTGTTGCAGGCCATGCATGACGTGCAGATCACAATCTTCCAGAT
>JABJOR010000452.1 GCA_018664265.1 Rhodospirillales bacterium | reverse complement strand
TGACGTCTGGATATATTGACCCGTTTTGCGATGTCTTTAACGGAAAGTGGCGTTGCCAGGTTTTGCTCCATCAGTAATGTTGCTCGCCGTACTCTGTCATTAACGGCCTGCGCCCCCATCACGGGATGGGGTTGCGGATTACTGGGCAGACGAGCTTGATCAGCTGAAAGAATATGTAGGCTTTTTTGTGCTTTTGCCCTGCCGAAATGATTTTCAATAATCCAGGCAGCAAGATCAGCAGAGGCCACGCCGCCTGAACAGGTGATACGATTTCCATCAACAACGAACAGCTGATCTGCAACAGGAATTACACCGGTTTGTTCAGCTTCCAGTTCCTGATAATGGAACCAGCTTATGCAACACCGCCGGCCTGTCATTAATCCGGCGCGCGCCAGAATAAGGGCTCCGGTACATAAACCAATTAACGTAATGTTCGCACTCGCAGCTTCGTGCAAAAATGTTTTGAGTTCATCACTGAGCACGTCACCCCGATGAAGAAGGCCACCACAGATTACGATATAATCAAATTGTTGTGGGTTTTTCAGCGGCGCTTCGCGGCGGATGTGTGCGCCACAGCTGGATGTTACGCCGTCCGGGTTTGATGCCAAAAATGTCCAGCTACAATCGACCGGGCGAGAGAAATCTCCTTCATCTCCAGCCAGACGTAGCGTATCAACAAATGTTGAAAAGGCTGTCAGGGTAAAATGTGGTAACAGGACAAAACCGAATTTAAGGGCCACAGGCATTCTCACATAAAAAAAGGTTCCCTGAATTTATCACAGGGAACCCCAAATCAACAGAACAGGTTGATATGTTTTAACTGCTTTTGGAGGGAGGTAAATATTCTTCAAGGGCGCTGGCCTGTATTTCCTGAAAGCTTTTGTCAGTGCTCAAGGCTAGCTCTTCGAGCTTTTGAAACTGCGTCATTTCAATTCGAACAGTTAGCTGGCGACGCACAGGTGATGGTTCCGGTTTAGATGCAGGCTTATCTATTTGCTTTTTGAAAGCACTGAAGCTGATTGTTTCAATAGGTTGGGGAGGCAAAATGCGCGCTGGGTTTGAACGTTTGATCAACCCGGCGAGGTTGTTTGCCGGCATGATACCGATCTGGGGGGATTCGACATGCCGAACAGGCTGATGCGACTGGAGGGGCTGTTGTGATAAGTCGCATTGAGCCTCAAGCCTCGCCGGGGATGGGGCAGCCTTACCTTTTGTTGAAATTAGCGGCTGCCTCGTTTTCGTATATAGTTCTATGACTTCTTGAACATTCATGATCTGCCCCTTTAAATATGGTCAGCTTCTGCTGAATCAAGGCCAAAGTCGTCAGATTTGCGACGTCCGAATGTACTGACCTGTCGGCGGCCAAATCCGGTTGGCTGCGGGTCAGATTCCCGGGCGTTACGAACTTTAAACTGCGAGCTTTCCATCTGGTTCTCTGTTGGATTTTTATCGCAAATTGTTTCACGTGAAACAATTTGAGGGTTTTCGACCGTAGTTTGATAGGTTTGATATCCCTCATCGCGTTCTAAACGGTGTAGGCGTTCAGCCAAATATCCCCACAGAGATTGGATTTCTTCAGCGGATTTGCTTTCCGGATTAAGCTCCATAACCGATTTTCCATTGATCATGCTGGTCGCAAAATCTATGCGGTTGTGAACTGTGACCGGAGCTACAGTGCCATGTTGGCTAAGGGCTACAGCCACATCTCCAGTTAGCTTGGCGCGCCGGGTTGCACAGTTTATGGCAAACACCATAGGCTTGTTGCATTGTTCTACCAGATCAACAGTTGGTCCAACGGCCCGTAAATCATGCGGGCTGGGGCGTGTGGGAATAACCACCATATCCGCATAACGAATAATTTCGCGAATGGTATCGGTGACTGTTGGTTGGGTATCTATAAAGATTAGTTTGATACCGATTTGGCGCAATTCTTCAAGAGTTTCATAAAGCCGCTCAACGGTTGTCTGGACAAACATCGGAGATTGCGCGCCTCGGGAATTCCACCAATCAGACAGACTGCCTTGCGGATCAGTATCAATCAAAGCGACTGGCCCCAAGCCGGAAAGTTCAGCCTGAACGGCAAGCTGGCCGCACAAAGTCGTCTTGCCGGAACCGCCTTTCTGGGATGAGAAAACAACGGTGCGGGTTGGCATGGTTTCAATCGTGCCCGTTACCGATGGGCTTGATGAAAAATTTGATAACAATGATGCGCTAGACATTTTAATCTCCTGTTCGGTAGCCCCGCTACCTGCTCCTGTCTCGGTAGGAGTTTGCGGCCGGTGGCTTAGCGTCTCGCCATTTCTGGCGGTTTGCCTTGTCGCAGGATGGAGGCCACTTCACTGACCGGCCTTCAATCCTCACTATGGTTTTAGAATAATTCACCAAACCATGACTGTATGTGATGCCAGTCACTGGATTGAAATTTTATTAAATTTTGTTTATCTCGCAAATTTATTAACAGTGACCTTTGTTCGGTTTTGCCGTAGACAGGTTTCATGACAGATAATTTACGCGGCGCCCTGTGGATCGTCATTGCTGCTTTTTGCGCAGCGGGTATGACGCTCAGTGTTCGCGCATTGGGAACAGATTTCTCCACCGCCCAAACCATATTTGTCCGGTGCGCTATCGGCCTGTCACTAGTCTTTATATTCTCGGCCAAAAAGAGAAGCATCCAGATTTTTTCCCCGCAATGGAAATGGTTGCTGGTGCGAAGCCTGATGACTTTTGTCGCATTGTTTTGTGGGTTTTATTCCATATCGGTATTACCGTTGGCGTTGGTTACGGTATTGTTTTTTACAGCCCCTTTGTGGGTGACCGTTCTTGCTGTGCCATTTTTTGGAGAAACCATAGGCTGGAGGCGTGCCCTTGCCACTCTGGCCGGGTTCGCCGGAACACTTGTCGTCCTGCGCCCCGGCGTAACCGAGTTCGACCCGGTCATGTTACTGGCCCTTGCAAGTTCCTTATTGTTTGCCGGTGTCTTGCTGATCGGCAAGAAATTAAGCAAGACCGATAGCATCTCGACCATGATGTTTTACGGTATGTTGGTCGCCGGTATTGGCAGTATGCCTTTCGCTGTATCGGCGTGGCAGACCCCAAGCTGGGCTGAATGGTTGTTGATGTTCAGTATCGCCGGGTTCGGAACCTTACGTGGTTTTGGAGATACGAAAGGTTACGCAATAGGTGAGGCCAGCGTTATGGCACCGTTCCAATATACCCGTCTGGTGATTGTGTCCATTGCTGCATACTTAATCTTTGCCGAAGTACCCGATATCTACACCATAATTGGCGGCAGTATTATTATCTTAAGCTCCCTGTATATCGCCCACCGCGAAACCAAACGCCCGACCAAGCTGGGCAGGATTGCAGCGCCGTAAATTCTAAAGTAAATGCGTCAGGGGAAGTGCCGTAGTATCCTTGATATTTTCCATGGCGAAGCTGGAACTGACATCCGACAGGGGCACGATTTTGATCAGGCGTTTATAGACTTCATCATAATCCGTGATGTCGGCAATCATGATCTTCAACAAATAATCGATGTCGCCGCTCATTCGGTGGAACTCTACCACCTCGGCAATATCGTTGACGCCCCGGGCAAACTTTTCCAACCAGCCTTCTTCATGCTGGCTGGTGCGGATGAAGGTAAACACCGTAATACGCAACCCCAGTTTAACAGGGTCCAGTAGAGCCACCTGCTTTTTAATAATACCGCTTTCACGCAAGTTTCTGATCCGCCGCGCAGTGGGGGTAGCGGACAGCCCGACCTTGTCGGCTATTTCCTGTACGGATTGCTCCGCGTTGGATTGCAACTCGCCCAGAATTTTGCGGTCAATTTGATCCAATGTAGTTGTCATAACTAATTTATCTCTGATTATTAGTGAATACTGTTCGTTAAACGTTCATTTTATACTGAAAACGGCTGAAAAAACCACTCATATTTGGTTATAATCTAAAAATCAAATGATTAACCGAATAGCGAATTAGCCGGGGGCTAAGCTCATGGATGGAGATATACAGACGATGTCAGGAATAGCAGAACGTGTCGGCCGTGGCCGTGTGTATGACAATATTGCCGAGACCATTGGTAACACACCTGTTGTGCGACTTTCAAAGTTGGCTGAAAAGCACGCTGTTCAAGCGGAGATTCTGGCAAAGATGGAATGTTTTAACCCGTGTTCTTCGGTCAAGGACCGCAGCGCCTTCGCCATGATCGAAAAGATGATTGAAGACGGCCTCATTGTTGAAGGCACCGAACTGGTTGAAGCCACATCCGGCAACAACGGCATTGCCTGTGCATGGATTTGCGCGCTTAAAGGGATTTCCCTGACGATTTGTATGCCGGAACATATGTCTATTGAACGCCGTCGCATACTGGCTCTGTTTGGTGCCAATCTGATTTTGACGCCGCGTGCAAAAGGCACCAAGGGTGCCATCGATAAAGCTGATGCCATCGTTGCAAACAATCCGAAGGCTCGTTTGCTGGGCCAGTTCTCAAACCCTGCCAATCCGGCCATGCACTGTATCTCGACAGCAACTGAATTGCTGAATGATACAGGTGGGAATGTTGATGTCATTGTTGCGGGAGTTGGAACTGGTGGCACGTTGATGGGGCTCGCCATGAAGTTCAAAGAGATTAACCCCAATGTAAAAATTATTGCCGTTGAACCTGCATCCTGCCCGGTCCTGTCACAGGGCAAAGCCGGGGTTCATAAAATTCAGGGGCTGAGTTCCGGTC
>JABJOR010000451.1 GCA_018664265.1 Rhodospirillales bacterium | reverse complement strand
GCCACAATTTGGTTGGCTTCGGTCGCAACGGCGACTGCAGGTGGGATACCAATGAACATCAGAAGAGGAGTCATTAAAAACCCGCCGCCAACACCAAACAATCCAGACAAAAATCCGACGCCGCCGCCCATGCCCAGTATTAAAAAGACATTTACAGAAATTTCAGCAATTGGAAGATAAATGTCCATTTTGAACGTTTTTCCAGGCGGTTATATTGGTGATCATATAATTGTATTGGTTGCGTTGCACGAGATTCCTTAAAAACCCTTTTAATGCAATTGCTTAGAAGGAATTTATCACTTGTTGTGAGAATAGTGAAGCAGAAGTATTCTTTCATGGGTGGTTTTTTCTCAGCATTTTATAATTTCTTTAGGTTTTCAGTTAACTATCTCGGTAAAGGATTGTCTTAACCAAGAACCAAATGATTGATTATCAAATGCAAAACTCTTCATCCCGATCAGCTTATTTACACAAAAACTTCCATATGCTGGACCAACATATTACCGAACGAGCCTATGAGCTCAATCTTGAATCAGGTGCAAAGAATCAAATTGAAGCTGATCTTTTGCTGGCTTCAAAGGTTATTGAGCTCATGAATGAAGGCGTTGCCAGCCTTGATTCAAATTTCAATGTTACTTCTGTTAACCCTGCCTATACCAAAATCACGGGGTATACAGAAGAGGAGCTCATTGGCAGTATTCCTCCTTTCATCGCAACCATGAAGCTGTCTGAAGATGATTCAGTTGAAGGTATGTGCAATGAGCTTGAAAACAGTGATGGCTGGAGTGCTGAATTTTGGGATAACACCAAAGACGGGACACGTTACGCTGCCAGCTTGTCAATTTCTTCCGTATCAACCGATGATGACTATGAGCATGCCCAATACGCTGTTGTTCTCAGCGATATCTCCAAGCGTAAACATGATGAAGAAAAAATCAGATACCAGGCTAATTATGACCTTCTGACAGATTTGCCCAATCGAGCACTGTTTATGGATCGTTTAAATCAGGCTGTTTTGAATACTACCAGAATTTCCAGAAAGCTTGGTTTGATGTTTATTGACCTTGATGGATTTAAACAGGTCAATGACACTTTGGGCCATGACATTGGCGATAAGTTGCTTAAAGAAGCTGCAAAACGATTGGAAAATTGCATTCGTACAGGGGATACCGTCGCGCGCCTTGGCGGAGACGAATTCACGGTCATTATGCCTAATCTTGTTGATTCCAGTCATATAAGTATCGTTGCCAACCGCATTCTCGACGACTTATCAAGACCTTATATATTTTCAGATACAGAAGGGGATGTTATCGCAAATGTTTCAGGCAGCATTGGAATAGCTATTTCACCTGATGACGCTGAAACCCCGGATGATCTTCTTAAAAAAGCTGATTGCGCCATGTATATTGCCAAAAACCAGGGTAAAAATAATTACCAGCTATACTCTGAGGGAAGAGATTTACGTCTTTGCACAGATTAATGCCTGCTATAAAATATAATTTTACAGTCACACTAAAAATTGAGTATGGTCAATTTCGCCAATAATAAATATCTGAAAATTATTAACCAGGAAAAAATAAAATGATCCATCGCACATTTGATCAAATGAAGGGCACTCCAAACTTTGCTGAAGCTGACGGATTTGTAAGCGCCCGTCTAGCAGTAGCATCCGATAATCTGGGTTTTACAGTCACAGAGGCTATCGGGTCTCCCGAAATAGATCTGGAAGTTGAACATAAGAATCATATTGAAGCTGTTTACGTTATTGAAGGTACGGGAACAGTGGAAATCATTGAAACCGGAGAAAAGTACAAGTTGGAACCAGGCGTGTTTTATTGTTTCGATAAACATGAACGTCATCGGTACCAATTAGATACAGAAGTTCGTGCTATTGCTATTTTTAATCCCCCGCTCGTTGGTGATGAAGTCAATGACGCGTCAGGAGGGTACTCTGCAGAATAATATCTCGGATCTACCGGGGATGATGTTGTAGAGATTACGATAAATCAGTAAATCATTTCATCATCTTCGGAGCCGGTAGCAACAATAATTTCGCCACTATCGGCCAGTGCCTTGGCGATCATAACCACCGAGCCCTGGGCTTCGTCCACTTCTTTCAAACGAACGGCGCCCATAGCGTCCATGTCTTCTTTCAACATCTTGCCCGCGCGCTCGGACATATTGTTAAAGAACAGCTCCTTAACGTCATCGGATGCCCCCTTAAGGCCAATACCCAGCACATCCTTCTCTACCTGACGCAACAACACCTGAATTCCAGCATCATTGATACGGATCAGATCATCGAAGGTGAACATCAGGTTCTTGATGCGCTCGGCCGATTCACGATTGCGCTCCTCAAGGGCCCCCATGAACCGGGTTTCAGTATTTCGATCAAAGGAGTTGAAGATATCAGCCATCATTTCGTGGCTATCGCGACGTGCCGTGCGGGCCAGATTGGACATAAACTCAGAACGCAAGGTACGCTCAATATGGTCAAGGACCTCTTTTTGAACAGCTTCCATACGCAACATTCGCATGATCACTTCAAGCGCGAAGTTCTCCGGTAAAATTGCCAGCACGCGCGAAGCATGGTCTGCCTTGATTTTTGAAAGCACCACAGAAACCGTTTGCGGGTATTCGTTCTTTAAATAATTCGCCAGCACACTTTCGCTTACATTGCCCAGCTTATCCCACATGGTGCGGCCAGCAGGGCCGCGAATTTCTTCCATGATGGTAGCAACGCGTTCGCCAGCAAGGGACGAACGCAGCAACCGTTCCGTTGAATCGTATGATCCAACCAGACCACCTGCGGAGCTAAGTTGATCTGCAAATTCGACAAACAAACGCTCGATGATCGTGGCATTAATCGTGCCCAGCAAGGACATGTGCTGGGAAAGTTCACGGATTTCTTCATCATCCATACGTTCAAATAAACGGGCTGATTGATCGGAGCCAATGGCCAGCATGAAAGTTCCCGCTTTTTGCGGTCCTGTCATACTTCGATAATCGTCACGTACAGCCATTATATT
>JABJOR010000450.1 GCA_018664265.1 Rhodospirillales bacterium | reverse complement strand
GCTATGATTTCCATTTGCACTGAATTAGATAGTGATGGTATTTTAGATTATCTCAGTGTTGCTGCCGGATCGTCTTCAACATTGACAGGTTCTGTCCATATTGTTCCACCGATGACATTGGATACAGGTTACACAGCTCCTTTTGCAGCGGCCATTAAAGCCAACACGAATATCCCTGTCATTGTTACCGGACGTATTAACCAGCCCCAAATAGCCGAGCAGATTTTAGATAGCAAACAAGCTGATATGTGCGGCATGACCCGCGCCATGATCAGCGATCCCGAAATGCCAAACAAAGCACAGTCCGGACACGCTGATGATATACGGGCCTGCATTGGATGCAATCAAGCTTGCATTGGGCACTTTCATGGTGGCTTTCCCATATCCTGTATTCAAAATCCCGTATCCGGACGTGAGTTACGTTATGGTACTATGGAACCAGCGAACGAAATCAAAACCGTAATGGTTATTGGCGGCGGCCCGGCAGGTATGAAGACTGCCGTTATTGCAGCACAACGCGGTCACCACGTAACACTGCATGAAAAGACTGCTCAATTAGGGGGGCAGGTCTTGTTGGCTCAATTGTTACCAACCCGAGCAGAATTTGGCGGTGCCATTACAAACTTGATGCAAGAAATGCAGCTTTCCGGTGTCACTGTTTGTCTTAACAGTGAGATCAATCTTGAACAGATCAAGGCTGAAAACCCGGATTGCGTTGTTCTTGCAACAGGTGCCTCCCCTCGCCGTCCTGATTTTGAGGGCGACGACACAGCCCACGTCGTAGATGCATGGCAAATATTGCGCAATGAAGTCAATGTGGGCGGCTCTGTTGTCGTTACAGACTGGCGTGCGGACTGGATCGGTATTGGTATTGCTGAAAAATTGGCAACGGAAGGCTGCCATGTTCGTTTGGCCGTAAACGGTTATATGCCGGGCCAAACAATTCCCATGTATGTTCGGGACTCGAGCATCGGGCGTTTACACAAGCTTGGTGTTGAAATGATCCCTTATGTGCGCTTGTTTGGTGCGGATGAAGATACTGTCTATCTTCAACACACCATGAGTGAAGAGCCTGTTGTGTGTGAGAATGTTGACACACTTGTCCTCAGTCAAGGCCATATCCCCGTCAATCCATTTGAAGACGATTTACGTGAAATGGGTATTGAAGTTTACCTGGCCGGAGATTGCCTTGCACCACGCACCGTAGAAGAAGCTGTGTTCGAAGGCTTTAAAGTCGGGCTTGAAATATAGAAATCAGCTCGTTTCTAAAGTCAGGTATCCTCGATCAATGGCATGTTCCATCGTTCGGTATGCAGCAAGGGATTCTTCGTAAGCCAGTCTAAATACTCGCAAGCTTTCAGTTTGATTATCGTCCAACGTCCCGGTTGAATCTTCACCCAGCAAATCAAACATTGCAGCAATATAACGGCCTCGTAATTTCGCAACGTTAACGGCTACTGGTAATATTTTATCAATGCTTAATGCGGGCACCATGGGATTTATAACTTCAAGATTTGCCTGGCGAATAGCTTCTTCTTGTAACTTTAGAAACTTTTTAGCCTTTATTTCTGTATTGCTCATATCACGCTCCATTACATTATCACTCCCTACAGGGCAGAGAGACCATTCAAATTTATCAGAAGATTAACCTTCCTTAATTGATAAATAGTTATCAGAAAAATCATATTTGTTAATCTATATAAATATATCTTGATATAGTTATATAGATATGCATAATGATCACAGACATTAATTCGGGAATAAAGCTGTGGACAACAACAACATGGACTCTTTGCTTGATGCATTAAAAGCTATCTCCGAGGCCACCCGCCTTAGAATTCTCGCCTTATGCAGGACTGGAGAATTAAGCGTTAATGAATTGTGCGAAATTCTTGGACAAAGCCAACCCCGAATTTCACGCCATTTGAAATTGCTTGTTGATGCAGGGGTGCTTGAAAAAATTCCAGAGGGGAATTCGGTTTTTCACAGGCTTTCCCAAAGCATGACTGGTGGACAAATTGCCAGGCAGATTGTCACGCTGCTTCCTGAAAGTGACGAGTTACTTCTTGAGGATCAAGAACGGCTCGCCAAAACCAAAGATATACGTGCTAAAAACGCCGCTCAATATTTTAAGGAAAATGCAACACAGTGGAACAAACTGCGTGCGCTTCATGTTGATGAAGCAGATGTGGAAAGCCTGGTTACATCCCTGATTCCGCCAAAACAGGCCGGAGAGCTACTGGATATCGGAACCGGTACAGGCCGTATGTTAGAAATATACGGTCCCCACACACTAAAAAGCGAAGGCATTGATCTATCGCGTCATATGCTGGCAATTGCTCGCTCAAATCTGGATAAAGCTGCTATTCAGAACTGTCGCGTTCGCCAGGGCGACATGTACAATCTTCCCTATAAACGCCAATCCATTGATACCATCCTTTTCCATCAAGTTCTGCATTTTGCTGATGATCCTTCTCGCGCGGTTGAGGAAGCCTCACGCGCTCTTCGCCCGGGTGGGAAAATTCTTATTGTAGATTTTGCCCCTCACAAAGTTGAAAGCCTGCGCTCCGAGCACGCGCATAGAAGATTAGGTTTCCCAGAAAAAGAAATAAAAGGCTGGCTTGAAGCAGCTGGACTTAAAATCGTTTCAATTCAACATCTGGCTGGCGACCCGCTCACTGTATCCTTTTGGCTTGCAGAGAGCCCTTAATCTAAACATTTAACTCAAGATATGGAGCACGTTATGAGAAATGACCCTTCAAGCAATATCAGACCTTCCATACGTAATGTAACCTCTCGTGGTGTTCCGCCTGCAAATCAGTTATCCATTGCTACTCCGCTGCCAAAGGATGTGAATGTATCTTTCGAATTCTTCCCACCGGCAATGTTGAATGGTTCCGGGTCATTCTGGGCTTCCATCGAACGTCTTCTGCCACTTGATCCTGATTTTGTCTCCATAACCTACGGCGCTGGCGGGACAACTCAGGACCGCACCCTTGATACTGCGTCTGCTTTGCTGCGCGGCTCTTCGACGGATGTTGCCATGCATCTAACCTGTGCAGGTGCAAGCAAAGGTGAAGTGAATACAACCGCTGAGCAATTCAGAGCAACGGGCGGAAAGCGTATTCTTGCCCTGCGTGGTGATCCGCCAAAGGGCTCAGATAATTATGAACCACACCCAAACGGTTACGGATATGCTCATGATTTGGTCGCTGGACTAAAACGCCTTGGTAACTTCGATATCAGTGTCGCAGCTTACCCGGAAAGCCACCCTGAATCCCTTGATGCCAAGGCGGATATGGATAATTTAAAGGCAAAGTTTGGTGCTGGCGCAGACCGTGCAATTACCCAATTCTTCTTTGATACCGACACGTTCATGCGGTTCCTGGAAAGCGCGCGGAAATCCGGTGTTACAGCCCCAATCATTCCGGGAATCTTGCCCATAACAGATTTCAAACGCACAAAAAGTTTTGCTGAGCGCTGTGGCGCAAAAGTGCCGAAGTGGATGGATGAGCTGTTTGAAGATTTGGATGATGATCTGGAAACACGACGCCTGGTTGCTGCATCCGTAGCCGCAGAGCAATGCCGCGCTCTGTACGCCCAAGGCATAGAGAACTTTCACTTCTACACCCTTAATCAGGCAGATTTATGTTACGCAATTTGCCACATGCTGGGTGTAAGACCAAAAACAACTGAGCAAAAAGCAGCCTGACAGATTACCAGCGACCTGAAGCATCTTTCATAAATTCACGAGGCAAAGCGATAGGAAATTTTGAGCGAATAGCAGCATCGATTTCCTCTGGAATATGATCAGGAAAATGAGTTGTCATAGTCGCGTGAACAACATCCCTCGCACGATCATATATCGTCAGTGAGCCTTCTTCTGCCCAAGGTCCCTGCGGTTGGCGATCAGCAAGATTTGGATATAAAAATTCCGTTTGCATTAACCCCAGAGTCTGCTGATGGCCAAGGTAATGTCCTGCACCATGGGCAACATCGCGAATGACATTAACCGCCATTGTTTCTTCATTGACTTCGATCCCGCGAACCGTGCGCATTGCCATGCCGAGCATATCATTATCTATGATGGCATTTTCAAAAGACAATCCCATCAGGCTGCCCATCATGCCAACACACTCGGAAACTCGATTACACCCGGCAAGGCTGGCAAGAACTGCGGTTATGCCTTTTTCATAGCCGGATTGGGCATCAGAAACTTTTGAATCGGTCATGCCTGCCGCGACACTGGTCGGAAGGCCATACCAGTTGCCAATCTGGACTGAGGCTGCGGCTAGTATGGCTTCTTCGCCACTGCCACCAGAAAATGAACCTGTGCGAAGATCTGAAACAAAGGGCCATCCAGCATAGGTCATACCACAACCCGGGTTAACCAGATTAACAACAGCAAGGCTGGCGAGAGTTTCGGAAACCACCTGTACCAGCGCGCCAGCGAGAGAGGCCGGAGCCGTAGCGCCAGCTTGTGGAGCAACTGCAATATCACTGACCAGACCGCGACGACTGGTTTCAATGAGGATTTCCAGATTATCTTCACCAAAATTCAAAGGTGACAAAATCGGGCATCCGCCAAATATAGCAAAGGGTTCTTTTTCAAAACGGCCTTCCCCACCAAGCACATGGTCAAACATTTCAATGCCCATACCAAGGCTTTCCTTGGTACTGAAATAACAGCTAAATGGTTTTTCCGTTCCAGACATTACGGAATAAGCACAATTGATATCGTGTTTCAGCGGATCATCAGAGATGTCGCCCGCAACAACGGGAACCCCAGCCATATGGACGTGCTCCAAAGTATCCACCAGACGGGCAAAGTCATAAATATCGCTTAAGACAGATGGACGATAGCTATCGGCCTTGGCATCAAATGTGGTTACGGCCTGACCAGCAATAACGTAATGAACTTTATGATCACTTGTATGGACACTGCCAGATACCTTTCGACTACCACGACCGTGAACCGTGTATTCCTTGGCTGCACCAGACAGGATGTCTTCCATCAATGACGTTGGAAACAACAAACGCCCCTCTTCGCTCAACACACAACCTTTAGGCAATGCGATATCGAGCAATTCCTGGGTTGGATCGCCAACACCGATGGTGCTTAGCACTTCAAGAACGGATTGATGGATATTCTCAACATCAATGTCAGAAAGTGGCTTGAATGTCCCCCCCATGTGTCCCGCACCAACTGCGCTGGAAGGGGCTATGCTCTGACGTTCATCACGGCGGGCTTTTCTGCCTCCACCACGGCGTCGTGAATCAGGGCGTGATTCAGCTTTAGCTTTGATTTCATCAGCCATTGTGAGCATTCCTTCCTGCAAATAGAGTGGATTTACGTGCATATCTGCATAGAAACAGCCTTACTAGCAAGCTCACATGAATGAAAAAAATTATGGAATTCCAAAACAAAGTTTTATGGTTATGATATTTTTGTGTATACAACCTTCAATTTTGTTGCAGTTTCATTATCAAGCTGTATAACCCATATTTAATATGTAAAATAAAATAAACAACATAATATAACTGTAAAATAAACTTCGATAAGGAATGACAGATATAATGTCTGCAAATTTGACACATCTTCGGCAACTGGAAGCCGAAAGCATCCACAT
>JABJOR010000449.1 GCA_018664265.1 Rhodospirillales bacterium | reverse complement strand
TGAAATTCGATGATGTGATGAACGAGCAGCGTAAAGTGATTTACGAGCAACGCCGTGAATTGATGGCATCTGAGAACATCGTCGACACTATCGTTGATATGCGCCACGAGGCCATTGAAGAAATCATCTCCAGCAGCATCCCGGAAAAAGCCTATCACGAGCAATGGGACATTCCCCACCTGCATGAAGAATGCCTGCGTATACTGGGCCTTGATCTGCCCGTCGAAGACTGGGCCAAGGAAGAAGGCATCGCCGAGGTCGAAATCAAGGACCGTATCATTGATGCATCCGACCGCAAAATGGCCGAAAAAGCCGTGCGCTTTCAGCCGGAAGTCATGCGCAGCGTTGAAAAAAGCCTGCTGCTACAAATCCTCGATCAGATGTGGAAAGAACACCTGCTGACGCTGGATCACCTGCGTCAGGGCATTGGCCTCAGAGCTTACGGACAGCGTGACCCGCTTCGCGAATATCAACGCGAAGCCTTTGATTTATTCGAAGAAATGCTCAACAACCTGCGCCAGCGCATTACCTCGCTGCTGTCCCATATCGAAATGGAAGCCCCGCCAAGCGATGACGCTCTGAAACCAAGAGAGCAGGTCACCCACGAAGGCCGCTCCGACCCTGCCCTGCAAGGCCCGGATGGCGAGAGCGAAGGTGGCGAGCCCACCCAACGCCCCGTCCAAACCCGCCAGCACGGTACGCGCGATCCCAACGACCCCACAACCTGGGGCCGCGTAGCACGTAACGCCCCCTGCCCTTGTGGATCAGGAAACAAGTATAAGCATTGCCATGGTAAGGCTTAACGGCCGTTATAATCAGCGTAGATTTCAGATAAGGGGATACCTTTAAATAAATAAGGTGTCCCTTTATTTTTTATCCCATTATTTTTGTGATTTATGGAAATAATGTTTTTTGCACATACCGTACAATTTTTTCTTGCACATTTTTTGGTATCTCGAAGTGCCTTATACTTGGAGTATATATGGCTCTAATCAATGCTTCATCTATTGGTGGCCAAACGACATTCATATCATTTTTGACAATCAATATTTCATTGTTTGTATTTGCAAGAGAAGGAGTAACAACGTTACTATTTGCATTAACTAACACGTTGAACAAAAGTCGTGAAATCAACTCATATTTTTCTTCCGTCTCTAAAACCAATTTGTTTGCTATTATTGTTGAAGTTATTATTGAGTTTTCACTCGATAATGTAGATTGAATTATTGGAATGTCTCTATTAGCAAACTGCTGAGATATTCGATCTTCATAATCCTCATTGCTTTCATGAGCAATTGCATCGGAAGTATAATAATTTCGAAAAACTGAGCGTATTACTGGTGTTTTTAATGTTGCTTCCACGTCCCCAACAAATCCAAAAATTATTTGGGGGGGGGGAGATAATGTCAAATTTATTTGCTCTATTTTAAGGCCAGTTATCCTTGAAACATTAGCCATAACATTTTGGAGAATGATAAGCTCATCTTCAGTCAAACCATCCACAAAATATGTAATTGTCCCATCAAATTTTTCAATTGATGACAATTGATCAAATATCTCTAATACATGGCGTTCAATTAATTCTTTTTGCTCCATTTCATTTTTTGGCAATATTTCTGCATGCAAATCTGCCGTAGAAAAAACTGTCAGAACAAAAATCAAGGCCCATATACTCATTGCAGTTCTGGGGATATTGTATATATCTTTTAACATCTTGGCCTGTTCCTAAATTCCGGTGATACCATACCTAATCACCTTCCTTTTTAATCATATACCCTAATTCTTAACCCTAGCCGAACGTCCACCCCTACGTTTGTCCATGCCGCTGAGTTTGATGTCTTTCAGGGAGTGGGTGGCGGTTTGGTTCAGGAGTTCTATGAGCTTTACGCCCTCTTCGGATGCGCCATCACTGTTGCCTTTGACGATTTTGTCGAGGACTTTTTGGGCGGCTTCGGCGGCCGGGGTTGAGCTGGGCAGGCGCAGCAGCCACGACAGTAAGATGTCCGATGCCGGGCCGAGGAACATGCTGATATCTTCAAACACCTGCGACATCAGGTTTACCGGATCATAATCTGGTCCGGTTTGCGAATTGTTCGGGCCTAGGTGGCCCTGTGGTGCGGCAGTATCGTTTTGATTGTTCATCTTTCCTCCGCACGTGCAGCCTGATAGGATCAAATCGCATATTAAAGGCGACATGGTTTTGAGACAAATGAATTATATTGGCTCATCCGATAAATCAGACACGTCAGGCGAGGGATGAAAAACAAAAGAGCACAGCTTTGGCAAGGCCGCCTGATCCGGTTCAGCCGTTTGGTCTGGAATCGTTTTCTGAACGATCGTTGCTGGCGCATGGCTGCGGGGTTGAGCTACACATCCTTGCTCGCCGTTGTTCCGTTGAGCGCCATTGCGTTTTCCATGCTGACCGCGTTTCCGGTCTTTGAAGGGGTGCGTGAGCGCATCCAGAGCACTGTGTTCACCAATTTTCTGCCCTCATCCGCCGAGGCCATGAGCGGCTATCTGGACCAGTTCATCAGCAACACCACTTCGCTTTCGGCCATTGGCATTGTGGCGTTGGGGGCTACGGCCATATTGTTGCTTGGCACCATTGAAGCCGACCTGAATGTGATTTTCCGGGTTCGCCGCCCGCGTCCGCTGATTCCCAGATTATTAGTGTTCTGGACCATGATCACGCTGGGACCGCTGTTGCTGGGGGTTAGTTTTTCGCTGACCACATACCTGTTTATTGCAACCCAGTGGATGGGGGTTGATATCGCTGGCGGGCCGATAGGTATTCTTGGAAGGTTCGTTCCAACCGCA
Organism: Rhodospirillales bacterium; assembly: GCA_018664265.1. GTDB lineage: Bacteria > Pseudomonadota > Alphaproteobacteria > Rhodospirillales > Casp-alpha2 > JABJOR01. The sequence goes on along the minus strand of JABJOR010000449.1, from coordinate 1,346 downwards.
TTGATCATTGTGGGTTTAAGCGTTTTCTTTATGGCGATCCCCAACAGGCACGTGAGCTTTAAGGCTGCCCTTATGGGAGCCGTCATTTCAGGGCTTTTGTTCACAACCTTACGAATGATATTTGGTTGGTACGTGGCAACGTTTCCGACCTATCAAAACGTCTACGGCACTTTGTCCGTGGTGCCTATTTTCCTGATCTGGATGTATCTGTCGTGGAGTGTGGTTTTGCTGGGGGCTGTTATCACGCGGTCCGCTGGCGATTTCAAAGGACGCGAGTTACGCTTTACCATGGGGGATATGCACGACAATGAACGGGTTGTCACCGCCATGGCACTTATCAATACGCTGTTCCAGACCAGCAAAACCGAGGTGCTTCTGAACGAGACCAAGCTTGTCGCACAATCAAAGTGTGATCATGAGCTGGGGGAAATTGAGCTTGAAGTCCTGATCAACAAGGGCTTGATCAGTCTGAACACGGACAGCAAGTGCATCCTGTCGCGCGACCTCAGCCATATGAGCCTGCACGATTTATATCAGGCCATGGACATGACCCTGCCACAAAGTGCTGCACAGGATGAAGATGCATCAAACAGTTCCGGCTGGCGCGGGTCGCTGGAGCAAACCATGAAAAAAGCGCGCTCCGATTCAGAGCACGCTTTGTCAGTTTCCTTGCGCGATATTCTGGATGCGTCGCAAGAAGAAATTTAAGACAGGCCCTTCTTGCCCATCTCCAGGAATTTTTCACGGCGCTTGGCTTTGATAACGCCGCCTTCAAGTTCAACCAGTTCCAGCAGTGATTTTTCAATGGCGTCACCAGCTGATTGCATAGCTGCTTTGGCATCGCGGTGTGCACCACCGAGGGGCTCAGGAATGACCGTATCTATAACGCCTAATTGCTTGAGGTCCTGCGCGGTCAGGCGCAGGGCGTCTGCCGCGTCCTTGGCCTGTTCCCCATTGCGCCACAGGATTGAGGCACAGCCTTCTGGTGAAATCACGGAATAGATTGAGTGTTCCATCATCATCACGGAATTTGCCGAGGCAATGGCTATTGCCCCACCAGAGCCGCCTTCACCGATAACCACGGCTATCATGGGTACCTTTAACGACAGGCAGGTTTCAATACTGCGGGCGATGGCTTCGGCCTGACCACGGGCTTCGGCGTCAATGCCGGGGTACGCGCCGGGGGTATCAACAAAGCTGATCACCGGAATTTTGAAATGATCCGCCATGTTCATCAGACGCTGGGCTTTGCGATAGCCTTCAGGTCTTGCCATGCCGAAATTGTGTTTGATGCGGGTTTCTGTATCGGCACCTTTTTCGTTGCCGATTACCATAACCGAACGTCC
>JABJOR010000448.1 GCA_018664265.1 Rhodospirillales bacterium | reverse complement strand
GGTGCTGTGCAGTCTGGATCATTGGCGATTTCCAGATCAGCAAATTCAATTGCGACAACCTCATGTTCAGTCAGGATGTTCAGTTCAGGTAAATCTTCTTCAGGAGCCATATCTTCTAGTGCGTGAAATTGCACGAGGTATTCCTGATAACGAACAGAGATATCGCTCATCAAACCGTTCCAGTCTAACTTTCGACCCTTTATCCAACCTTCGCCGATCAGCTTAAGTTCTGGTTCCGGTCTTGGCATCAGTCCGTACTTTTCCACAAGTGGGCGCACAGCTTCTGCAGCATAGCGTTCTACTTGCGCCATTAAATCCATCTTTTCTCGTCTGTCCGGTTGCTCGAACTGGTCCATCAGCCCATAGAAATAACCTTCCCCCATGATCTCTTCTTCGAAGTAGTCCAGCAGGGTATCAAGGTATTCTGGTGCAAAGGAGTTTTGTTTCATCTGGTGTGTAAATCTTTCATTTTGAAATAACTAAGTCAGATAAAGTGCCTACTATGATTTCCGGTATTATTCAAAGCATGCCTGAGTATATGAAGCTCCTGAGGGTCTATATCAAGCCGTATTAACAACAATAAAAATATGTTTGTCGAGTATTTTTTGATTGACTAGTCAGATAAATTTTGCTTGAAACATAAAATAAGTTGACTGATTAGTCAGAAAATAATCTATGATAATATAACGATCAAGAATTGAAATATGTGAAGGCTGTTTTTTCACATAAACGCGCTTCAACCTTATCAGGGAGATGGAAAGAATATGGATATCAAAGATACAATCAAAAGAATGAAAGACGGCAACCTCAGTCGCCGTGATTTTAACAAGGCATTGGCAGCAGTCGGTCTGACTACAGCCGTTATGCCAATGACAACAAAATCTAGCCAAGCTGGCGATGAAGCCATCTATTACACATGGTCAGGTTACGACATTCCTGAAATTTGGCCTGCTTATGTAGAAAAGCATGGCGCTGCTCCTGAAACGCCAATTTTCGGTGATGCAGAAGAATCCTTCACAAAAGTTCGTGCAGGCTTCCAGGTTGACGTTATGCATCCTTGCAGCAACAACGTTCCTCGTTGGAAAAGTGCAGGTATCTTGCAGGCAATCGACACCGCAAAACTTTCTAACTGGAATGATGTGGTTCCTGCTCTGCAATCTGTGCCAGGTACACAGTTCGATGGCGAACAGTGGTTTGTTCCTTTCGAATGGGGTCAGACATCTGTTACCTATCGTACAGACTTGTACGATCTTGAAGGTCAGGAAGAATCCTGGGGAATGCTTTGGAATGAAAAGTATGCTGGCCGCTTGTCAATTATTGATGCTGCCGAAGATTCCTGGTGGTGTGCCGCTATTTATGCCGGTATCGATACCAAAAACCTGAAAGAAGAAGATTTTGTAACCGTTCTTGATCTCTTGAAGAAACAGCAGGATCTGCTGCGCTTCCGTCAGAGTGATATGACCACGGTTGAGCAGGCTCTTGCTTCTGGCGAAATTGTTGCTGCAATGACCTGGAATAGCTCACCTACGGCACTTCTTGCACAGGGCGTCCCTGTGAAATTCGCTAATGTTAAAGAAGGCGGCCTGACTTGGGTATGTGGTGTGGTATTGACTGCTGATGCGCCTCATTACGATAAGGCTCATGACTTGATTGACGCCATGCTTGGCACAGATTGTGGCAAGTTCCTGGTTGAAGATTACGGTTATGGTCACGCAAACGGTAAGACTTTTGATCTGGTTAGCGAAGAAGATCTCGCCGCACGCGGTTTGGCAAAAGATGCAATGACCATCCTTGCCTCCGGAACATTCCTTGAAGCTCAAACCGAAGAAATTGAGCAGAAGATCAATCGTGATTGGGGCGATCTGATCTCTTCAATGTAAGGGATGTATTATGTGTATCTGTTCGGGGTGGTTTTCTTTCTGTCCACCCCGGACAGGTGTGCTTTAAGAACATTTTCTTGTTATATATAACAACACATCGATAGTTTAGGTATTTAGTAATGGTCGATCGCTCTTTGGCGTTGCCTGATTCAGTCGCGAAGAAAACTACTGGTCCATTCCAGTGGTTAAAAAGTATGTACCTGCGTAGCGAGCCATTCCGTGGCTATGTAATGCTGTCACCAACGTTACTCATCATGATAGTTGCGCTGGGCGCTCCTGTTTTATTCCTTTTTGTTGTGAGTTTCTGGACACAGCATCTGCTGGATTTCACTCCCGGCTTTGTCTTTGACAATTACATAACGTTCCTTGAGAAAGGAAATTATCAGAATTTATTATGGCGCTCGATCAAAATTTCAGGGTTCGTGACCATTCTAACAGTTCTGTTGGCATATCCGATGGCATATTTTATTGCCTTCCGGGTTACCAAGAATAAACTTATCTGGATCATCTTGATAACAGTTCCATTTTGGACCAGTTACCTGCTCCGCGTTTTCGCCTGGAAGATTATTCTCGGGTATAACGGTGTGGTCAATTCAGGTCTTGCTGAGCTTGGCTGGATTGAAGCACCTCTGGAATTCATTCTCTATAATCCGTTTGCTGTTGTGGTCACGTTGGCACATGCATGGGCTGCATTTGCCATATTGCCGATTTATGTCTCTCTGGAAAAAATTGATCGCTCCTTATTAGAAGCAGCGACTGATTTGGGGGATACTCCGAGACAGCGATTTTTTAGAATTACACTGCCACTATCAATGGCTGGCGTTGTTGCTGCCAGTCTACTGGTCTTTATTCCGACAGTGGGTGACTTTGTAACCCCTGCGCTTGTGGGCGGCCCCAAGGGGTTGATGATCGGTAATTTGATTCAGCTACAGTTTGCCAAAGCCAATAACTGGCCAATGGGCGCGGCGCTTTCGGTTATTTCATTGATGGCAATCACGGGCATTGTCTGTGCCTTCCTGTGGTTTACCAAACGCATAAGGACGCAAGATCTATGAGCACGAAAAATAAATTTGGAGCGCTTGGGGTGTTTGCGGTTTCTTATCTGGCATTTGTATACATACCAGTGCTCTTTTTACCGTTGTTCTCATTCAATGATTCAATTTACGTTGCATTCCCGCTTAAAGGATTCACGATGCAATGGTATTATGAAGCCTTTCAATCTGACGGGTTGATGTCATCCTTGAAGAACAGCTTCAAAGTTGGGGTTCCGGTCGCTATTTTAAGCACGGCACTCGGTACCCTTGCTGCCAAAGCAGTAACCCGTTACAGGATGCCGGGTAAGGCACCAGTGATGAGCTTCATCATGACGCCTCTGGTGGTTCCCGGAATTATTGTTGGTGTTGCGCTTTTGATCATTGCCAACATGATCGGGGTAACGTTGTCGCTTTTCACAATCGCTATTGCCCATGTCCCAATGTGCGCTGCATTTTCCATGTGGATTATGATTTCGCGGCTGGAAGGCTTTGACAAATCTATGGAAGAAGCTTCGTTTGATCTGGGCGAAGGGGCATGGATGACGTTCTGGCGTGTTACATTCCCGCTTATTCTACCGGGCATTATTGCTAGTCTGCTTCTGACATTTACCATCTCATTCGATGAATTTATTCTGGCCAGTTTCCTGGGAGGGAGCGAGCCTACCTTGCCAGTATATATGTGGAGCCAGTTGCGATTCCCCAATACATTACCCCGCGTGCTCGCGTTGGGTGCCATGATTCTCGTTGTGTCCTTTGTTCTCGTTTATTTTGCTGAATGGTTCAGAAGACGCGGCACTCAAATAAAAACCTCAAGTGGAGTATAACTCTCGTGCAAGACGATTCCTTTATCTCAATTCGTGACGTCAGCAAGCATTTCGGTGATGTCCACGCCGTCGATCAGGTCAGCATTGATATTGCCAAGGGTGAGTTTTTTTCCTTGCTTGGTCCATCCGGCTGCGGAAAAACAACTCTACTGAGAATGCTTGCAGGGTTCGAGTTCCCGACCTTTGGTGAGATTTTTATCGATGGACAGCCAATGTCTTCCGTTGCTGCAAACCATCGTCCAGTAAACATGGTTTTTCAAAGTTACGCGATTTTTCCGCATCTGAGCGTTAGCCAGAATATCGGTTACGGTTTGCGCAACGACAAACTTTCAAAAGCTGAAATGGAATTCAAAGTTGACGAGATGCTGGAACTGATCAAGCTTCAGGGATACGGCGATCGCCAATCAACGCAGCTGTCCGGTGGTGAACGCCAGCGTGTCGCATTGGCCCGCGCTTTGATCAAACGACCAAAGGTTTTGTTGCTTGATGAACCTCTTGGCGCACTTGATAAACAATTGCGTGAGCAGATGCAGCTCGAACTTCGTGCATTGCAACGCTCTGTTGGTATCACATTCGTGTTTGTGACCCATGATCAGGAAGAAGCCCTGACCATGTCAGACCGAATCGCTGTGATGTCCGAAGGTAAGTATCTGCAAATTGATACACCAAACCAGCTCTATGAAGCACCGCAAAATCGCAAGGTTGCTGACTTTATCGGGACCGTGAATTTCTTTAATGCACGCACCGAATCTGTTGCAGGTGGTAAGGTTTCTATGGATGCTGGCCCATTAGGCAAACTTTCTGCAGCACCTGGAAAACTCGAATTTTCAGAAGGCCAAAATGTCTTGATCGCTATTCGCCCTGAAAAGTTCTCGATTTCTATTGAAAAACCAGCTAGTGGAAACGCGATTGAAGGAACAACGGATGCGGCTGCATACTTGGGTGACAGAAGCCATTTCTATGTGCGTGTAAATGGTGTAGACAAACCTGTTGCTGTTTCTGCGCAAAATATGGACCGTACCCATGATGTCACACAAACACACCAAGGCCAGGTATGGCTATCATGGGAAGATGACGCCATGGTGATCTTGCACGAGGATTGATAGAGGGCGCACGCCTGCGATAGTATGCGCCGTTATCAAGCTTGAACAAAGGATGCGAAATGACGTTGAGTGCTGAGAAAAAACCGGAAAAAAAACGAACGGCTACTCGTGAAGCCCGGCGTCAGCAATTGATCGAGGCAACGATCGATTCTATTTCCATCCGTGGATTCTCAGCGACAACTCTGTCGACAGTGACAAAAGGTGCCAACCTTTCGCACGGCGTCGTCAATTTTCACTTTACCAACAAGGAAACATTATACGTCGAAACACTTGGGTATTTGGCTCAAGAACATTATGACCAATGGCATTCGGCAGTGAAAAATGGTGGCGATGATCCGGTAAAACAACTGACTGGCCTTGTCGGGGCAGACTTTCACCCGAAAATTTGTTCACAAAAGAAACTAGCCGTCTGGTTTGCGTTCTGGGGGCAAGCAAAATACCGCCCGAATTATCTGGAAGTCCACAATGATTACGATGATCAACGCCTTGCCAATCTGGAACGATTATGCAGTGAGATCGCAGAAGATGGTGGTTATGATCATGTTGATCCGGAAGCAACGGCGCGAAGAATTGAGGCTGTCATTGATGGCCTGTGGCTCCAGTTATTGCTCTACCCTAAAATGCTAAATCGAGAAACCGCCAAAAATGACTGTTTCGCATATCTTTCTGATGTATTTCCAAAGCATTTTCCCCGGCTACCCATCACCAAATAAAGAAAGAGTTCTTCCGTGACCAGAGACCCCCGCTACGACATCTTATTCGAGCCAGTTAAAATTGGCCCGGTAACTGCGAAGAATCGGTTCTATCAGGTCCCTCATTGTAATGGCATGGGGCATGCTTATCCATCAAGTCTGGCAGGAATGCGCGGTGTAAAAGCCGAAGGTGGCTGGTCTGTTGTTTGCACGGAAGAGGTGGAAATTCACCATTCTTCAGAACAAAGCCCGATCCCGGAAGGGCGCATGTGGGACGATAGGGATATCCCGGCCTTTGCCAAAATGGTGGAAAAAGTTCATGAGCACGGTGGTTTGGCCGGGTTCCAGCCAGCCTATACGGCTTTCGTGTCGGCTAATCTCTACAGCCGTGAAGTCCCTATGGCTCCGTCCCATACTCCCTGTGAAGGGTATGATCCTGTTTCTGCCCGCGCTATGGATAAGACCGACATCAAAAACCTGCGACGCTGGCATGTGGATGCTGCACGCCGGGCAAAGAAGGCCGGGTTTGATATTATTTATGATTATTGCAGTCATGGCGAAACCATACAGACACACTTTCTGTCGCGGCGTCATAATCACCGCATTGATGAATACGGTGGTTCGCTGGAAAACCGTTCACGTTTGATGCGTGAAATTCTCTCGGATATTAAAAACGCGGTTGGTGACACCTGCGCCGTTGCTGTGCGATTTACCATAGATGAGTTGATGGGCAGCGAAGGCATTACCTGTGACGGGGAAGCGCGCGACCTTGTGGAAATGATCGCGGAGGTGCCCGATCTTTGGGATGTGAACCTCAGTGACTGGTCTAATGATTCGACCACGTCGCGGTTTTTTGAACAAAATCACCAGCAATCTTACTCAGCGTTTGTTAAGCAGGTAACCAACAAGCCTGTTGTTGGCGTTGGTCGCTTTACATCCCCTGACATGATGGTCTCGATGATCAAGAGTGGACATCTGGATATGATCGGCGCTGCACGGCCTTCCATTGCCGATCCATTCCTGCCCAAGAAAATTGAAGAAGGACGTCCGGAGGATATCCGCGAATGTATTGGTTGTAATATCTGTGTCACTGGTGATTTCCGGGCAACGCCTCTGCGTTGTACGCAAAACCCCACCATGGCAGAAGAATGGCGTAAGGGGTGGCATCCGGAAAATATCCCTGCCAATCAAAGCGAAGACTCTGTTCTTGTTGTAGGTGCCGGTCCAGCCGGGTTGGAATGTGCGCGGGCTTTGGGACAGCGTGGATATGGTGTGACACTGGCCGAAGCGACCACGGAAATAGGCGGGCGTGTAACCAATGAAAGTCGCTTGCCGGGCCTTTCAGAATGGGCGCGTGTTCGCGACTATCGCGAATTGCAATTAGCCAAGATGGTCAACGTTGAAATTTACCTTGATAGTCATCTAAGCGCTGATCAGGTGCTTGAGTTTGAATCAGATCATGTGGTTCTGGCTACCGGGTCATCCTGGCGCAAAGATGGTGTGGGGCGTGCTAATCATTATCCTGTTGAAGGCTTTGAAAATGCCTCTGTGTTTACACCGGATGATATTATTGCTGGCGCAAAACTTGAAGGCACCGTCTTGGTGTTTGATGATGATCATTATTACATGGGCGGACTGATGGCTGAAAAGCTTCATGCCGACGGCTGTAAGATCATACTAGTAACCCCGGCGGCAGATGTTTCTAACTGGACCCATAACACCATGGAACAGCACCGTATCCAGACCAAGATTATGG
>JABJOR010000447.1 GCA_018664265.1 Rhodospirillales bacterium | reverse complement strand
TTCACCTGCGTGCGAGACAAAATGATTTCCTTTCAAATTCAGGACAGGGACCCCCATCGAAAAAGCTTCAATGCTTGTTGTTACGCCGGAATAGGGAAATGTATCAAGAGCAATGTCGATTTCATTGTAGATCCGTAAATGTTCATCCATAGTTGGAGTAAAGCTTTTAAGGACTATCCGATTTCTAGGTATCCCATGGGCTTCAAAACGAGCATAAGTTTCATCTTGAACTTCAAGTTTCGCAAGCCCCTTGGCCTTAAGGAGGAGGTGACTATCAGTAACGGCGTGTAAAATCTTTGACCAGCACGATACTGTTTTGTCTGAAATTTTCGGTAAATTATTAAAGCTTCCGAAGGTTATATGGCCGTTCGCAAGTGCAGGTAAGGGGCCGATATCTACAGTGTGATCAGGCTTTGAAAAACACAGCCATATATCTGGTAAGTACCAGGGTTCTTCAGAAAAGTAAGCTGCCTCGGAAGAAGGGATGACCCGTTTGTCACAAAGTATATAGTCGATCGCATCAAGGCCCGTTGTTCCATTAAACCCCAACCATGAAACTTGTATAGGGGCAGGTTTGCGGGAAAATAATTTCAAACGGTTATTACCTGTATGGCCAGATAAATCTATTAATATGTCGATTTCATCGGCCAGTATAATTGTTGCTAACTGATCGTCATCATAATCTGAAACTTTCCGCCAATTGGATACTACTGATTGAATGCGGTGCGTTTGGGCGTCTTCTACGGGACTGGTAGCGTATGCGTAGATTTGAAATTTATTTGTGTCGATTTCAGAGAAAATATTTATTAAAAAATAGCTGACGGAATGTGCATTCAACTCGTTGGATACCAGTCCAATACGCAACGTACGATCGGGTTCTGGTGTGTTATGATGCTTTAATGGTCCTCCCTTATATGCATTCTGTGTATTCCAATTTCTCGCCTCTTCGTAAATATTCTGAATAGTAAATTGAGATAGAAAAGACATATAAAATATAAGATTACTGTGTGCTTCGAAGAATTCCGGGTTTATAGAGATTGCTTTACGGAAGCTAACAATAGCGTCCTCATGTTTACCCGCCTGCATTTGCATGCGGCCAAGATTATTATACGCATTATCAAAATATGGATCGCAATCTACAGCTTTTTGTAAGTAAACCAATGAATCGTTATCTTTTGTGATTAGCCCAAGATTGTTATAGGCCGCGGCAAAATCAGGTTTGATGGCAATAGCCTTTTTATAGCTTTCGATAGCATCGTCCTGCATTCCGGCTTCTTTATATGCTGAGCCAAGGCTGTTATATGCTCCTGCAAAATCAGGCTTAACGTTTACGGCCTTTTGATAGTTCAAAATAGCATCATCAAGCTTTCCTTGAATTCTGTAGGACATGCCTAGATTATTGTATGCCTCGGCTATGTCGGGATTGATGGAAATAGCTTTGGTGAAATTGACGACGGCCTTATCATATTTTTCAAGATTATAAAAAATACTTCCAAGGTTAATATACGCCTCGGTAAAATTTGGATTTCTATCAATAGCTGCGCAATAATGGAAAATAGCTTCGTCTGGTTTATCCAGTTCGGAGAATGTACGCCCAAGATTAAAATGCACTCCACTGATGTTGGGATCGATTGTAAGTGCTTTAGAGAAGAGATTAATAGCAATTTCATATTCTCCGGCATAACGTGCAACCTCACCCAATTGATTTAATGCATCAAGTTGATTGGGGGTGTCTTCTAGAATCCGCCGATGATAGTTAAATATGGCATCATCAAGTTTGTATTGTTCTTTGAATATTACAGCAAGATTGATATACGCATCAGTAACTTCTGTTGTGAGGGTAATGGCTTTTAGGTAACTGGCAATAGCCCTGTCATACATCCCTATATCATTAAAAGCACAGCCAAGATTAATGTACGCCTCAGTATACTCAGGATTTATATCAATGGCTTTGCAGTAACATTCAATGATTTCGTCTGCTTTGCCTAGTTTCCAGAGTGTGAGTCCAAGATTGTTATAACTCTCGGCATGATCAGGGTTGAACCGCAAAGCATCACGATAACTTGAAACAGCGTCCTCATGCCTACCTAGTTCGTCCAAAACCCGGCCAAGGTTAAAATGTGCGTCCACGGAATTAGGGTCGATTTCGATTATCTGTCGATAGCATATCTCTGCATTGGATAAATCACCTGTGGAGCGAAATTGCACAGCGTGATCCAATAATTTATTTATTTTCTGCGCTTGTTCCTCTGAGATAGAATGAGAGGATTGTAGCGGTTTTGCATCTTTAACCATCTTTGAAGTCTATCCGGTTGATTATAGTTTTTTCAATTTACTATGTTCCCATGCCTTTGGCCTGTCGGGATGATAGTTTAAGCATATTATCATGAGTGATAAATAAACTGATGTGCTATCCAATTATTGAATGAAAGTTCAGCCTGGGAAATTTATTGATGACCAACTCTCCTTCCTATCAATAAAGCTAATTTATGTATGTTTCGTAAAAAAGTATGGGTATGTAATTGGTGACAAGGTCTCATGACTTTAGTGGTTCCGGGTTCATATTGTGTTGAACCTCTGGTAGGGTTATTGAAACAACTCGAGAAAATATTCAGGGGCAGGAAATTCAATGATTGAGGTTGAGGCTCTCAGGAAATCGTTTCAGAGCGTTATAGCGCTAGACGGGATTGATTTTGTGGCTCGCGACGGCGAAGTCACTGGCCTTATTGGTCCTAATGGAGCTGGCAAGACAACAGCCTTGCGTATTATTTATACAGTCATGCAGGCAAACAGCGGCTCTGTTCGTGTCGATGGTTTTGACACTGTTCAAGATCGACTGAACGTCCAACAACGTATCGGTGTGCTGCCGGATGGTCGTGGATTATATCCTCGCCTTACGGCGCGTGAACATATTCGATATTATGGGCGATTGCATGGCATGGTAGGCAAAGCGCTTGAAGATCGCATAAATCATTTATGCCAGGTTCTGGGGATGGATGACTTTATTGATCGCCGCGCAAAAGGATTTTCAAAAGGCCAGACGCGAAAAGTTACTTTAGCGCGTGCACTGGTCCACGAACCCCATAATCTGCTTCTGGACGAGCCGACAAACGGGCTTGATATTGCCAGCTCACGCGCTGTTCACACACTGGTTCGTGATATTCGTGAACAAGGACGCTGTGTATTATTCTGTTCTCACATCATGTCAGAAGTTGCCAGTATTTGTGATCGAATTATTATTATTTCAAATGGTGCAATAGCCGCAAACGGCACAGTTCAGGATCTTATGAGGATGTCGGGGCAAGATAATCTGGAAGATGTTTTTCTGTCACTGACGGGCAGCACCTTTTCGTCGGGCATGGAACAGGGGGCATAAGAACATGCTTCATCATATCTGGATCGTGTTGATCAAAGAGGTGGTAGATAATGCTCGCGATCGTCGTTCCTTGCTGATTGCATTGATATACCCTCTTATGGGGCCATTGTTGCTTGGTTTGATGATATCGGCAGTTGACCGGGCCACGGTAAGTGGGACGCCACAAAATATGACCTTGTCTATTGCCGGGGTAGAGCATGCACCTGAATTGATTGGTTGGCTAGAGAACCGTGACGTTGATGTGCGGGAGGCCCCTGAAGATTATCATAGTGCTGTGCGCAACGGTGATATCGAAGTGGCTATCGTTATTGCCCCGGATTTCCATGATAAGTTTATCATTGAAAAGACGGCCTCTATTTCCATTGTGGTAAACTCGTCTACCTTAAGCGGGTTGGTAAATGTCAATCAGGTCGCCTCATTGCTGGGTGTTTTTAACAACTCCGTCTGGGGCGAGCGCATTGCTGCGCGTGGGATTGAGTATAGAGCGTTGCAGCCAATTTCCTTTAAAACCGAAAATGTGAC
>JABJOR010000446.1 GCA_018664265.1 Rhodospirillales bacterium | reverse complement strand
CCCTGTTGTTTACAGTAGGGTGTGATGATGAGGAAGAAGCGAAAAAAGCCGTTGAGGAAAAAACCAAAGTCGGATTTATCTATGTCGGCCCAATTGGCGACCATGGTTGGAGCTATGAGCACAATCAGGGACGACTGGCCATTGAAAAAGAATTCGGCGATAAGGTCGAAACAACGTTTGTTGAAAAAGTTTCAGAAGGCCCAGACGCCGAGCGTGTTATTCAACAGTTAGCTCAAGCTGGCAATGACATTATCTTCACCACGTCATTTGGTTTCATGAACCCAACCCTGAAGGTCGCAAAAAAATTCCCAAATATAAAATTTGAGCACGCCACCGGGTTCAAACGCGACACGAACGTTTCAACCTATTCTGCCCGGTTTTATGAAGGCCGCCACGTCATTGGCCTGATTGCAGGCAAAATGACCAAAACCAACATTGTTGGCTATATTGCCTCTTTCCCCATTCCGGAAGTAGTTCGTGGCATCAACGCAGCATATTTGGCAGCCAAAAGTGTGAACCCGGACGTTGAATTCAAAGTAATCTGGGTCAGCACTTGGTTTGATCCAGGCAAAGAAGCCGCCGCTGCTACAGCTCTGATTGATCAGGGCGCCGACGTTTTGATGCAACACACGGACTCGCCCGCAGCGATGAAGATCGCTGAGGAAAAAGGTATCCTTGCCTTTGGACAGGCCTCTGACATGATCAACTTTGGCCCCAATGCTCAGCTAACATCAATCATCGATAACTGGGGCCCTTATTATATCGCCAGAGTCAAAGCCGTCATGGACGGAACCTGGACATCCACTGACACATGGGATGGTATTAAACCGGGCATGGTGGCCATGGCCGATTTCTCTAAAAAAATTCCAGAAGATGTTCGTAAAATGGCTAGCGATGCCCGCGACGCTATCGTGGCTGGCAAGTTACAACCGTTTACTGGTCCGATCAACAAACAAGATGGATCGCCATGGCTTGCTGCTGGTGAAACAGCTGATGACGGAACATTGGCCGGCATGAACTTCTACGTAGAAGGTGTAGATGGTTCTTTGCCGAATTAAACCTACAAAAATCAAAAACTGGCGGAGTTGCATTCATGTGTAATTCCGCCAGCATTCTTTTAAATTCTTAATATGTGGAGATCAATTATGCGCCTTATCATCAGTATCCTTTTACCCTGGCTAGGTTTTTTCACCATTGGGCGTCCAATTGCAGGCATCATTTGTTTAATCCTGCAAATTACTCTGGTCGGCTGGATTCCTGCTGTTATATGGTCTGTTTACGCCCTGAGCCAGTATAATACCGATAAGAAAATTTCAAACATGCAATGATATTCCTTAACCTGCATCAAGGAAAACCTCTCAGTAATCTGTGATAGAAGATTAACTGAATATGAGGTCTTCCTGTGAGCACGTCATCGAATACTACCAGAAAATCACTCGCCTATAAACTTGGGGGTGCTGTTTGCCTGTTGGTTATCATCGCCTTTGTTGCAGATGGTCTAATTGGTTCGGCCATTAGCAATCGCATCAATACTGCCCTTGAAGGCCTTCTGGTACAGGTTGAAGAGGTCTTCGTCGACAAGGATAAACGGATTGAAGTTCTTCAGGAAACTGGACTAAAAGACAAGGAAAACATCCTTGAACTTAAGCATAAGGTTTCATTGCAAGAACTGGAAATTCAGCAAGCTCAACAAACTGGGCATCTTCACGGACAGCAGGTCGGGATATCCGAAACCATCGCTACACTGACCCGTGCAGCCATGCTCAGTGGGGAAGCTGATGCAGCAGAAGCTGTCATTGAAACTCTGATCGAAGATGAGAAAATCATTTCCGTTAATTTGTGGAGAATGGACGGCACGTTATCATTTCGGGACAATAAAACGATTAATGAAGTTAACAAAGTTCTGGAAGATGAAGTCTTCGATGAACGCGATCCTATGCCTGAAATCAGCATTCCAAATGATCGTAAGCAAGCCATGGAAAAAGCCCTCTCGGAGAATGACAAAAACGCCAACCTCGCTGATAAGCTTAAGACCGTAAATGCCGACACCTATTTTGATGGCGAAGACGGGCGCATCCCTGTCGTGTATTCATACTTATCCATGCCCAACAGTGAAGACTGTCAGGGGTGTCACGGAGAAACTGATATACCGCGCGGTGTTATTGAAGTTGCGCTTTCTCGCGCCGAATTGATCAAGGTTTTTGATGCAGCCAAAGCTAAAGAGCTAACGCTCAACGAAAGTCAGATACAGGACCGTGCTGAACTAAAACAATCAATTACGGCAGCAATAAAAGTAGAAGAAGATATCACAGCACAGCAATCTGAATCTCTGAATGCTTCATCACAGAACTTCAATAATATACAGCAATCAGCACAGTTTTGGAGCACAATAGCCAAAGTTATTTTTATTGCCGGTCTGATTTTGATCTTGTTTTTACTATTTCGAAAAAGCCTGGCACTGCCTCTGGGCAAGATGGCTAACGCCATGCAACGCCTGGCAAATGATGAAATCATGATCAACATTCCTGAAATTGGCCGAAATGATGAAATTGGAAATATGGCAGACGCCGTACAGATCTTTAAAGAAAACGCCATAAAGAACAAACGTCTGGAAGCCGAGACTCGCCAACAGCAACAACTTGTCAAAGAAGAAGAAGAACAGCGCCTACAAAGAAAAGCTGACCGCGAACGCAAGGAACACGAAACAGAAATTCAAAACAAGGCCGAAGCAGAACAAATTCGTAAAAAACAAATGAGCGAAATGGCCGATAACTTTGAAGGCAGTGTAGGCGGTATTATCCAATCTGTGGCGTCCGCTAGCAGCATGTTGCAAACCTCATCAGAGGCCATGACCAGAACAGCAGAAGAAACCAACAATCGTTCACTCAATGTTTCGACAGCTTCGGATGAAGCATCAGGTAATGTACGCGAAGTTGCAAAT
>JABJOR010000445.1 GCA_018664265.1 Rhodospirillales bacterium | reverse complement strand
TGCTGCGCGATGTTGAGCGACCTTATCCAGGTTGACGGTGTCAGCCTTGAATGTGCCCCAGGAAGCGACCAATGGGTGAAGTTCAACCCCAGGCTTGACCGGGTATTCAAAGTTTTGTTCCGCATAAATTTTCTGGGCGGTGTTGTCACTCAGAAATTCAATCAGGCGAATAGCATTGTCAGCGTGTTTTGCGCTTTTTGTGACCGCTGCACCACTGACATTAACGTGAGTTCCGCGGCCGTTCTGATCTGGGAAAATAATTCTGATGGCTTCAGACCACTGCTGTTGTTCAGGTTTTTTCTCATTGGTAACCATTTTACCCATGTAATAGGTGTTTGCCACTGCGTAGTCACAGACGCCTTCACTGATGGCTTTGGCCTGTGCTCTATCATTGCCTTGCGGTTTTTGAGCCAAATTTTCACGGAGGCCTGCAAGCCAGTCCTTTGTTGCGCCAATACCTTCATGGGCGATAACGGATGCTATCAATGAAACATTGTATACGTGTTTCCCTGAACGGGTGCAGACGCGCTCACGTAACGCTGGTTTAGCAAGATCAGACAGGGATGTAACTTCCCCTGGTTGAGTGCGGTCTTTTGATGCAAATATAATGCGGGCGCGCACAGTCAAACCGTACCAGAGCCCATCCGGGTGGCGATATTGAGCAGGGATATTGTTGTTAAGGTTTTCGGATGTGACACTCTGCAGAATACCAGCTTGAACCATATCATTCAGCCTTCCAATATCCGCTGTTAAAACCAGATCTGCTTCACTGTTTTCGCCTTCTGCTTTAAGCCGCTCAAGCATGCCTTTTTTAACAAATACGACATTGGCTTTTATGCCTGTTTGTTTGGTGAACTCTTCAAGAAGCGGATTAATTAAAAATGGTTGGCGATAGGAATAAAGATTGACGATATTTTCATTATCATCGGCCTTCGTTTCATTTTCTAATAGGCCAAAAAAGGAGCTCGCAATGATACTAAGAGATAGTGTTAAAGGTATAGCGAACTGCTTGAATTTACTCATCATTATAGTTTTACCCTTTTGTTTCATAAGCCTAGGCTTGGTTTTTACATTGTTCTAATTGCAAATGCGAATTATTCGCAACAAATGATTTTGAACAATATCTCTTTCCCTGGTTAAATGCAAATGTTTCTTAGTAACTTTTTAAATTAAATTAAAGGATTTGGCGCATAAGGATACATACGGGTTGATTGTTTGTGTTCGCAACTCGGTGAAAAGTATGTCTATAATTCGTGTATGGTATTCTCAAATTTGTGTTTCCTAAGGGTCTTGATTGGTATCGGGCATGGCTGATTTTAAAATTGGTAAAACATCGACAGTAGGTGGGGCTTCCTCCGCTCGGAAAACCAAAAAATCCTCTGGCTCAGCGTCTGCTTTCTCTGATTCATTAAAAGAGGCAGCCGGAAGCGAAGCTGCGTCTGTAGCAACCAGTGTGAGCGGTGTAACATCTGTTGGTTCTATATTGTCCGTACAAGAGGTTCCTGATTCAACGGAGGAGCGTTCAAAAGGTCTTCTGATTAATTACGGGGATGATATCCTTGATCGCTTGGAAGACATACGAATTGGATTGTTGTTAGGGTCAATTTCAAAAGACAGACTCGCAGATTTAGCACAACATATGCGTCAAAAAAGACAGGAAGTTGACGATCCCGAGTTGAATGAAATCATCAACGAAATTGAACTTCGCTCAGAAGTTGAAATTGCTAAATTAACTCGTAAATTATAAATTCTATAAATATCAAAGGCTTATAGAAATCAGTGTTGTTTGCTTCACGTGGGAGGCTAGTTTTTTATGCTCGTATAAAATTCGTCCTTGCGATTCTGGAGAAGCATCAATATATTCCGCGCAAATTAACAAGAGCTAGTCCATGGGCTAACAAGGCCTTTAATGTTTCATGCGGGAGAACGCGATAAAATGGATGTTACGTTATCACCGGATTATACTCCGACTGCCAAAGAGGAATTTATGAATGACAGGATGCTCGAGTATTTTCGGCAAAGTCTCTTAAATTGGCGATCTGAGCTTGTTGAGGAATCCAACGAAACTTTACTAAGTTTACAAGAAGGCGGAATTTTAGAACCGGATATTGCTGATCGGGCTTCTATTGAAACAGATCGCTCGCTTGAATTGCGTACCCGTGATCGGGCGCGCAAGCTGATCGGTAAAATTGATTCAGCCCTTCAACGCATTGGTGATGGCTCATACGGGTACTGTGAAGAAACCCAGGAGCCGATTGGAATTTCCCGCTTGCAGGCAAGACCAATTGCAACAATGAGTATAGAAGCACAAGAGCGCCATGAGCGTATGGAACGTACACATCGTGACGACTGAAAATATCTGAATACCATATTCGAAAAAATAAAAAGGCCAGAGCAGTATGCTCTGGCCTTTTCTTATGAAAATGCATAGCTGATTATCAGAATGGGAACAGGATATCCCAGACTTGCATACCCCAACGTGGCTGTTGGATGTCGCTCAATGATCCTGTGCCGCCATAGGCTACACGCATTTCAGCTATTTTTGTATGCTCTATGGTATTATCCGTATCAATGTCACTGGTACGGACGATACCGGAAACCACCATTTCTCTTAGCTCATTATTCACTTTAACTTCCTGACGTCCCATGACGACCAGATTACCGTTTGGAAGAATCTGCGTTACGACGGCAGCGAGCTCCATATCAACGACCTCACTACGGGTTATATTTCCATCTCCAGACGTAGAATGTTCGTTTCCGAAATTTGCAACATCACCTGGTGCTCCGTCAGCTCCAACGCCGGAGCGAACTATTGGAAGTTCATTCAGATGGC
>JABJOR010000444.1 GCA_018664265.1 Rhodospirillales bacterium | reverse complement strand
GCAAAGACCACCGTGAATATACTATAAGAAAGAAGCAGATGATTCGCTAAGGTCAAAATGGCCTTAGAACAGGAAAGTATCAAAGTTGCATGGAGCACGAAACAGGCACCGTTGATTGGCTTTTGGAGCTTTTGTGGCTACGCCCAGAGCTGACTCTGGCTGTGGTCTTTGTCGCATTGTTTGTTATCTGGTGGGGCATGGGTCGCAAGCTGGACAAGGCGCCCGCTTCGAAAGTGCACAGTGACGAAGAAACACCTCAGGTTACTCTGCCCGGGGGGATTCATGATGGATGGTTCGATGGCCTGCAAAATCGTCTGAATGATTTCGGTGCAGCAGACTCTCCCTTTGCTAAAAATTTTGAAACTATACGAAAGCCCTTGCTGGGCGGAACGGCAGAAAAATCCATTGCCGCTATGGATGTGGTCAGTAAGGAAGATGCTGCAACGGGCCGCGCGTTACGTACGGAATCGGATCAACACCTTCTGGGTGCCGCAATCGCTAGTATTGCCGCAGGTGATCTGGAGCTTGCCTTGCAAAATATGGAAGTCGCCGTTCAACACTTTAGTCTTGCCATTGAAATGATCCCTTTCGGACATGATGCATTAATGGCGGAGAGCCTGAACAAATTTGGTATTGCCCAGTACCGCTCCGGCCAGATTGAGAATTTCGATAAGGCTGTCATCTCCTTGCGCCGTGCCCTGAAGTTGACAGAACGCACCAGTGGCCCAAATCATCCGGATGTTGCCAGCGTACTGAATAATCTTGCCATGTTGTATTTTGAAAAGGGTGACGCAGGTACGGCTCGCCCACTGTATGAACGCGCCCTGAAAATCGATGAAGCTGCCAGTGGAAAGGACTCTCTGGCTGTGGCAACGGATTTGAATAATCTGGGGTTGTTGCTCAAGCACCAGGATTTGTTGGAAGAAGCCGAACCTGTGCTGAACAGGGCTCTGTCGATCAAGGAAATGTTGTATGAACCCGGCCACCCATCGCTGGTGACAGGCTTGCGCAATTATGCAACTTTGCTGAGGGCTATGGGCCGTGAAGAAGAAGCCGAAGCCCTTGATCTGAGAATCAGCTAGCCTGTCTGCGCTTGTCGGTGTTTTATGATTTGCCGAATAGTGGTCACAATAACGAAAACCGTCATGCTGCCTCCCATAAAGACCATTAACCCATCCGGCCCCCAGAGATCAATGGAGACACCAGCTAGTGGTGGGCCGACGATGTTGGCTATCTCATAGGCTACAATGAAAACGGCGCTGGCAGCTGTCAATGTGCCGCCCTTGTAACGTTCCCCCAAAATAGCCAGGGACACGGAATAAAGCGCCCAGACACATCCACCCCAGAAGAACAGAATAATCGAAATGCTCCAGGTGCTTTCGGCGACCAGGATAATAAGAACCGGGCTGATGATACCGATAATGCCGCAGCCGATAAGCACCATATAACGATCTGTCTTGTCGGCTAGCCATCCGATGGGCAATTGCAGAACAACGTTACCAATGACAAAAATACTGAGAAGCAGGACAGCGGTATCTTCCGCAAAGCCCATTCGCAGGCCCCAGATTGGCAGGAAGCTGAAGAACGACATATCAACCATACCGCAAACCATGGCCGCCGCTAGAATAGAAGGAATTGTCCAGATAAAGCTGGAAAATTTCAGACCTTTGACATGGTGTAGAACAGGGGCATAACGCCAGATCAGTATCAGAGGAATATGGCTCAGGGCCATGAGGCCTGTATAAATAATGTAGGGCTGATTGCCTTGCGTTCCTAGAATGCTCAGCATTAAAGGACCAATGGCAAAACTGATTGCCATTATGGTGATATAGATTGCGGTTATCCGCCCACGACTTTTTTCCGTGGCAATAGCATTGACCCAGGTTTCTGTGCCAATCCACGGAACAGCCCCAAACAAACCGGCGAGCAACCGTAAGCCCAGCCAGCTCTCGTAAGAATCGAAAACTGGCAATAAAGCAACTGTAATCGTAATGCCAACGGATGTAATGAAAATAGCTCGCGCTGTTCCCAGTGCTTGTATAAAGCCCGGTGCCATGGGGGCTGCAAGGATAACACCGACAGGGGTTATGGCCCCGAGAAGGCCAATCATCAGTGGGTCATAACCGCGCCCTTCAAGGGTCAGAGACATTAGGGGTATAAGTCCAGCAAAGGAAATACCCCAGGCAAAGACACTGGTGCAAATTCCACAAAGTGAATAGAATCGCTGCCGGTCAGTTAAGGTGCTATCGTTCATTATTCCCTGTCTGGCTTTATGCCTGTGTTTATTGTTTTCAATATGGTTAGTCTTCGGGTTTGTGACATAACAAGTCAATTGTCTTGTTTGTGACATGCCAATTATTGTACAGATTATTTCATCAATCAGGATACTTGTTATAGTAGATTGAAATAAAGTAAGGGGGCGTAGGCGTCACAACATGAAAAACTCCTGGATTACTGTCATTGGTATTGGCTGTGATGGGCTTGATGGTTTGAGCGCTCAGTCACGGGAAGTTTTAGCCAGTGCAGAAGTACTGGCAGGCAGTGCACGTTATCACACGCTGGTTTCTGATACAGATATCCTTGACGGCTGTGTCCGTCTGATTTCGCAAAAGGGTTTTACGTCTCTCGCCGAGCAATTTCAGAGCTATAAAGACAAACGCATTGTGGTGATGACCGCTGGAGACCCTATGCATTATGGTGCCGGCAGCGCCTTGGCACGTCGTCTCGGAACATCTGACATTACTGTAATTCCCAAGCCAAGCGCCTTCTCGCTGGCCTGCGGGCGCATGGTCTGGTCCGTTCCGGATAGTGAATGCCTGACTATTCATGCCAGCCATCCGGCGGGAATTAATTTGTATGTTTATCCTGGTGCAAAGATCGTTGCTTTGGGTGCAGATGGAGAAACCCCGACACAGGTTGCAAGTTATTTGTGTGAGCGTGGATTTGCCCAAAGCCACATGACGGTGTTTTGCGACATGGGGGACATGCGCGAACAATGCTACAAGGCAACGGCCGAAAGCTGGTCTCACGGGAGAGTCTCTGACCTCAATACTATTTGTGTGGAGTGTATTGCCGGACCAGATGCACGATGGTGGTCACGGGTTCCTGGTTTGCCCGCTGATGCTTTTGTCTCTGGGGGTGAGCTAATTTCACGGGAAGCTCGCACAAACGTTCTGTCTGTTCTGGCCCCCCAACCCGGTGATACTCTCTGGGGGATCGGTGATAACAGCGGTGCCATTGCCATTGAATGGTTGCGTAGCACAAACCACACCCGCGCCACTGTTTATCTCTGTGATGAAGATCACCGCACAAATCTTGAAAAGAATGCAGAGTTCCTTGGTGTGCCGCATTTGCGTGTTCAGGATGATGAAGATTTTGAAAACCAGCGAGAGCCTCATGCTATTTTCTTAAGTGGCTCGCTTGTCTCTGAAAGCAAGTTAAGGGTGTATCATGATTTGCTCGTCCCAGGCGGAAGGCTGGTTACAGTTTGTAATGAACACGAAGTTGAAAACCTGGCGGGGCTTTTGGACTCTTTAAGTGGAACCTGTGTTGAGATGCGCATAGATGATCATTCAATGTTTGTTGTTTCATTCAAATCAAACCTATAATCGTACTCACAGATATCTCAGGGAGCGTCGTATGAAATTTTTTATTCCGGGCTTGGCGTTGGTGCTTATGCTGACATTTAGCACTATTGAATTTGTTTCGGCGGATGATAGCGTTCCTCCTCCTCAAAACGGAGAAGCATCCAATGTCACAGAATTTGAAAAGGACATGTTGAATGTTTTTTTCAAAACCCTGAATGAAACCCAACAGGCGACGGATGATACTGTTTCCGTCGGTGATATCGTAAACGATGTTTTGAAAACTGTTGTGAATGGTCAAACACAGTCTCAAAGCGATGATTCAGACGATGTTGATGATGGCGATGCCGACGAAGACGATGATGAAGGTAAGGGTAAAGGCAAAAGCAAAGACAAGAAGAAGAAAAAAGATAAAGACAAAAAGAAGGACAAAAAGAAATCTGGATTACCCCCAGGACTTCAAAAACAACTGGCCAAAAATGGTACACTACCTCCAGGATTGCAGAAGAAACTTGAGGAATCAGGGGCGCTGCCTCCGGGATTACAGGCCCGTGCCCTGCCACAGGAGCTGGAAGCCCAGTTGCCACCTCTTCCCGAAGGCCAGACAAGAGTTATATCAGATGATGATGTTTTGATTATTGAGGATATTACCGGAATTATTCTGGACTCCATTCCTGATATTATTCCGCCTGAACTGGTCCCTGTATTGTCCCAGCTTCCAAATTTGGTGATGCAGTAACGGGTATACTTTTTTTAAAATGAGCGTTGGCCCCAAGCCATCCGTCCTTTATGATGCCCGCAGACATAATAAAGGGACACTGAAATGAAACAGGCCAGAACAGTCGTTGCCATCTTGATGCTCGTCGTTGCCGGGGCCGGGTTCTGGGCTGCTCTGCAGTCAGGGTATTTCGGCCCTCTATCCGACAGCGCCAAACAGGCGAGCAAAATAGAAATTGGCGGACCGTTTGAGCTTGTTGATCATTGGGGCGAAAAAGTCACGGACGCGGATTTCAAGGGCGCCAATACCCTGATCTTCTTTGGTTATACCTTCTGCCCGGATGTTTGCCCGACTACACTGACAAATATATCAACCGCCCTTGATATTCTTGGGGATGAAGCGGGGGATATGAATGTGTTGTTTATTACTGTCGATCCAGAGCGCGACAAACCGGAATATCTGAAAGAGTACCTGGAACACTTTCATCCGGCAATTATCGGCCTGACGGGTAACCCTCTGCAGATCAAAAAGGTCGCCAAGGCTTACGGCGTTTATTATGCCAAGGCCCAGGAAGATGGCGCGGACGAGGATGATTACTTTATGGATCATACATCGTTGGTATTCATCATGGGGTCTGATGGCTCGTACAAGGCGCATTTCAGCCACACGTCTGAGCCGGAAGCTATTGTTACCAAGATTAAAGAGCATTCCTGAAAAACCCATATCAGATATGAGCAATCAGCCCTTCTGGAAGATCACACCTCTTGAAGCCATGAGTCCCACGCAATGGGAATCCCTGTGCGACGGGTGTGGCAAGTGTTGTCTGGGAATGGTCGATGATCCGCAAAAGCCCGATGCATTAAAACATACCAGCGTTGCGTGTCGTTTGCTTGACCCTCATGAATGTCGCTGCTCCAGCTATGAAGATCGCCACAGGTTCGTGCCAGACTGTGTCCGTCTGACACCAACAAAAATCAAGACCCTAAGCTGGCTGCCGTCTACCTGTGCCTATCGTTTACTGTCCGAGGGCAAGGATTTACCAAGCTGGCATCCGCTTGTGACGGGTAATTCTGAAAGTGTTCATAATGCGGGCATGTCGGTTCGCGGGCGCACGGTGTCTGAACGCGAAGTGCAACAAAACGGCGGTGACTTCACGGCCTATATAGCGGATTGGCCAACATGAAGACAAAAGCGCAACCATTTTGGAAAACCACAAGGCTGGTCGACATGTCTCAGGAGCAATGGGAGTCCCTGTGTGACGGCTGTGGCAAGTGCTGTTTGAACAAGCTGATTAATGATGATGGCGATATTTTCTTTACGGATGCGGCGTGCTGGCTGCTCGATCTTCATGAATGCAAGTGTGGAAATTACGCCAAACGCAAGGCTAAAGTTCAGGATTGTGTGGTACTGACCACAGAAAATATTTCCACATTAAGCTGGATGCCTTCGACCTGTGCTTACCGAATATTATCAGAAGGCAAAGACCTGGAAGAATGGCACCCGCTTGTCAGCGGTAAATCGGAGACCGTGCATAGTGCCGGAATTTCCATTCGCGGACGCGTCATATCTGAAAGCGATGTTCTTGACCTGGATGAGCGTATTATCGATTGGATTGATTAAACAATTAGCGCGTAAAGCCAGCCAGAGCACATCGAGCCAATCACAGCCAATGCTAGGAATAACAAGAATGGCTTGGCCCTCAAGACAGGGAAGATTGCCATCGCTCCCCAGATACTCACCACACCACCGGAAACCAAAAAAGCCAGTGCAGCACCTTGGGACATTCCGTGTTCTATCAACCCTCGTGTCAGAGGAAGCGCAGCATATCCATCAATATAGGCCGGTGCACCAACAAGAACAGCGAATGGAATTGCCCACCAGGAATCGTGACCAACATAATCGACGAGGGCTTCTGGGTGCAAAAACTGGTTTAACAAATGTTCGGCTAAAAAAGCAGGGACAAGACAAAGCACGATAAGTCGGGTCATGGCGATAAATTCTCGAACAAAATGTGCACGCCGCTCCTGGTCGGGCCAAATTGCAGCGTTAAATGTCTGAGGGCCACAGCAAGACTGCCCCCCAAGATTTGCGACAAATTGGTTCTGGCGAAGAGGCGATTTTATCCATTGGCGAGATGTTAGACTTGCTGTTACAAGGCCACCAAGAATGCCTAGGCCAAAAGCAGCGGTTGTTTTTGCTAGGGCAAATTTCCAGCCTAGGGTTGCAACGGTAGTGGCAAGCATGGCCGGGTCCGTTATAGGGGACGAAAGCCAGAATGCCATAACTGGCGCGAAAGGTACACCGGATGCAAGTAAACCAGCCATAAGCGGAAGCACCGTTACCCCACAAACAGGCGTAATGGCACCGATGGCAGATGCCGCTAAAACAGTATAAAACAGGTTTCCTTCAAATGTTTGGGCAATGCGCCCTCCAGCGCCACTTGCTGTAACCCAGGACGAAATCAAAATGCCGGGAATTACAAGAGGCGCAATAGAAATCATGCTCTCCAGAATATACTGGCCGACCTCAAACGATGCCTGTGGATAGAACCCACTTATCACAACGGTGATTAACAACGCCAATATCCATGAAATTCGTATCCATGGTAGCCGTTTCGTTTTTGCTACAGTTTCGCTCATCAAAGTTCTCACAAGGTTATTGCAGGAAAGAATGGCAGAGGCTAAGCTATTTAACAAACGAGTTGTTTAAATGGAACTTATGAGAAAATTAAATACTATTACAGGTATGGAAAAGCTTGATAGTGACCTTTTAAGGACATTTTTGGCTATCGCGGATGCAGGTAGTTTTACAGAAGGGGCTGTTCGCATTTTCCGTTCACAATCGGCAGCTAGTCTACAAATCAAGAAATTGGAAACGTTGCTGGCGCAAGATGTTTTTGAACGCAAGGGCCGAGGTGTTGTTTTATCTTCCGTTGGTGAGAAGCTTTACCCGGTTGCACAACAAGTCACTCTTCTACTGGATGCTGTGCAAGCCGATTTAAAATCTAACCAACTGGAGGGAACAATTCGAATTGGTATCCCGGATGAATATGGCGATACGATATTACCACAGGTTATTTCCCAATTTAGCAGGGATCACCCAAAAGTCGAATTGGAAGTCCAGTGCGCGGTTAGCTCAAATTTTCAAAATGCTCTCGAGTGCGGCAAGCTTGATATTGCTGTTTTTGATGAAGAAACACCCAAACCTGGAATGCAGGTGTTGAGTAAACAAAGGATGGTATGGGGTGCGTCTCGAAATCATTCAGTCCATATGGATGACTCTGTGCCGCTGGCCTTATTTGCATGTGACTGTTGGTGGCGCGATGTTGCCCTTGATGCGCTGTATCAGGCAGGAAAGAAGTTCAAAGTCATTTACACAAGTGAAAGTGTTGCAGGCGTCATAGCTGCGGCGGAGGCTGGTGTAGCGATCTGTTTACTAGGCGAACGCTCATTAAAAAGTAATTTGAGAGAATTGACACAAGCAGAAGGGTTTCCCAAGCTGCCGAATTCCTCACTCGTCCTCGCATGCCGTGATGGTTTTGATTCTGAATTATTAAGTGCTATGACAAATGCCATTAAAGACAGTTTTAAAGAACATTTTCATTCCAGGGGTCAAAATCAGTAAAAGATTTCCTATATAGGATAAAGCACCTTGTGTGTTGATCTGAATATGAACGGAGACTTTCTGATGAAAAAGATTTTCACATTCTTTCTCGCTGCCGGATTGGTCATTGTTCTGGCATCCCCTGTTTACGCCTATCACTGCCCGGCCGATATGCATGCCATTGATGCAGCATTGGCAGCGGGGACTCAACTCAGCGCTGCGGATATGGACAAAGTTATGGAACTGCGCGTCGAGGGTGAAGCCTTGCACAAAAGTGGAGACCACGGCGCATCCGTGAAGGCACTTGGCGAAGCCATGATGCTGCTGGGCCTGAAATAAGTTTTTAGTTGCGATTTCTGCGATGTGATGGGTAATCTGGCTGATTGTTAATTTTCAAATTTCTGGAGCCGGAATGACCGCACCATCTGCAACCAAGCCCCCGATTATGAAAGGGGTGAATTGCGCTGTTCTGACACCCTTGAACAGGGACTTGTCCCCGGATCTTGGGCGTATGGCGGCGCATTGTGTATGGTTGCTTGAAAATGGTTGCGACGGTTTGGCGATCCTGGGCACCACGGGCGAGGCCACATCGTTCAGTGTACGCGAACGCATGACGATCATGGAAGGCCTCGCCAGCGCTGGGATTCCCATGGACAAAACCATGCCGGGATGCGGCGCTGCGGCGTTTACCGATAGCATCGAAATTACCCGCTGCGCTATGGATCTGGGTATTGGCGGTGTTTTGATGTTGCCGCCGTTCTATTACAAGGACGTTACCGATGACGGCCTTTACAATGCGTATAGCGAGATCATCGGGCGTGTGAACTCTAGCCAACTTCGGGTTTATCTTTATCATTTTCCGCAAATGTCTGCTACGCCGATCAGCCACGATCTTATTGCCCGTTTGATAAAGGACTTTCCGGATACGGTGGTCGGCCTGAAAGACAGCTCTGGCGATGAACAGAATATGCTGGATATGATCCGCAAGTTTCCCGGCTTTGCCATTTTGCCCGGATCTGAAAGAGTGTTTGCCAATGTGTTGAAGGCAGGCGGGGCCGGATGCATTACCGCGATCAGCAATGTTTCTTCCAATTTGACTCAGCGGGTTTATTCCAGCTGGATTGAACGGGGTGAAATTGATCAGCAAGCCGATGATCTGTTACAGGCCATTCGCGGTGTTATCGGAAACTATCCATTGTTTGCATCGTTGAAGGCTTTGATGGCTGATCACAGCGGGGATATAAGTTGGGAGACATTTCGCCCGCCCCTGTGTTCCCTGGAGCAAGATGCACGAACAAAATTGATAACTGAATTCAAGGCTACAGGTTACAAGCTACCCCCATTATGATTTTTGGCAGACGCAAATCTGGAGGCTATGAAAGCGTTGATGGCGGAACCATTCAGCTTGATGGTGTGCAGGTGCCGCTGACCTTCAAGCACAATGCGCGGGCGCGCCGGATGATCTTGCGAACGGACCCCAAGACAGGTAGGGCCATTGTAACTTTACCGCCTGGTGTGGACTATGAGGCAGCACATGAGTTTGCCCAATCGCGCGCGGGTTGGATTCTTTCTCATCTGGCAAAGACGCCACCCGTGATGAAATTTTGTGATGGCGCGATGGTGCCTTATCTCGGCACAGAGTATGAGGTGCGCCATGTGCCCAAAATGCGGGGAATCGTTGTACTTGAAGACGGGGTGTTAATGGTAGCCGGGAAACCGGAGCATTTGACACGGCGTCTGCGGGATTGGATGAAGGCGCAGGCCCGGCGGGAAATAACCCAGCGCGCAGGGGTAAAAGCCGAAGCCCTTGGCACACAGCACGGACGCATAACCATACGCGATACACGTTCTCGTTGGGGATCGTGTTCCCATGAAGGGAATTTGAATTTTTCCTGGCGACTGGTCATGGCCCCGGATTGGGTGCTGGATTACGTGGTGGCCCATGAAGTTGCACATCTTGTTGAGCACAATCACAGCCCCCGGTTCTGGGCACAAGTGGCCCGTATCAGTGACGATGTAGATCAGGCTTGTGCGTGGCTGAAACGTAATGGTTCGCACCTGCATCAATACGGATAAGTTTAACAACAAGGTTCGGATAGATTCTGCGCTCAAGTGCGCTATCATACTTCCATGATGAATATTGATTTAAAATTTGATAAACGCTGGCAGCATGTTGTTGAGCGTGATCGTGCAGCCGATGGATCATTCGTGCTTGCTGTTAAAACAACAGGTATCTATTGCCGCCCGTCCTGTCCGGCGCGCTTGCCCTTACGCAAGAACGTTCAGTTCTATGATATGGCAGAGGCCGCTGAACATGCAGGGTTCAGAGCGTGCCTGCGGTGCAAGCCGGGTGAGGTTAAGCCAATCGACAGTGACCATGAACTGGTCCGTAATGTGTGTGGTTCAATTGCCGAAAATGAGGAAACCATGCCAACGCTGGAAACCCTTGCTGCACAAAACGGCCTGAGTGCCCCATATTTGCAGCGACGTTTTAAATTCTTGATGGGAATTTCCCCAAAAGCCTATGGTGATGAGCTCCGACGTCGCCGTGTTCGTGCGTTGTTGAAAAACGGGGATGGTGTCGCCGGAGCGTTATATGAGGCGGGGTACGGATCTTCCAGCCGTCTTTATGAAAATGCGGATAGTTGGCTTGGTATGACACCAGCCAGTTACGCCCGTGGCGGAAAAGGAGCAGTGATGAATTATGTCATTACAGATTGCCCATTGGGGCGGATGATCGTTGCGGCAACTGAACGCGGAATTTCATTTTTGGGATTTGGGGATGATGATGAAATGCTTGTTACTGAATTAAAGGGCGATTTCCCAAACGCCGAAATTGGCCCTGATGACGGTATGATGGCCGCATGGATAAAAATGATTATGGATGACTTTGATCACCATGTGCCGAGGGCTGATCTGCCGCTTGATGTCCGGGGAACAGCTTTTCAGGCGCGGGTGTGGCAAGCCTTGTGCGATATTGCACCGGGCCAGACAATGACCTATGGGGAAATTGCTGAAAGCCTTGGTAAGCCAAAAGCCGCAAGGGCCGTTGGCCGTGCCTGTGCGACCAACCCGGTTTCCCTAATTGTGCCGTGCCACCGCGCTGTGGGCAGTAGTGGCTCGTTGACAGGGTATCGCTGGGGTGTGCCTCGAAAACGCAAATTGCTGGAAACAGAAAGACAAACCGGAGAAGGATAGACAAGCATGCAGGCACAACACACCGTGAACATAAAGACGCGGGGGCAGGGGTTCTATGAAATTACCAGCGAGATCGCAACTTGGCTTGGAGAAACAGGTATTGAAAACGGATTGCTTACAATTTTTTGCCGCCATACCAGCGCATCATTAACCATTCAGGAAAATGCGGATCGGGATGTACAGTATGATTTGCAAAACTTTTTTACATCGCTGGTTCGAGAAGACCCATCCCTGTATCGCCATACCTGTGAGGGGCCTGATGATATGCCTGCCCACATCAAATCTGCTTTAAATGATGTCAGTCTGTCAATTCCTGTTCAGGCTAGCACAATGATGTTGGGGACATGGCAGGGTGTATTTTTGTTTGAACACAGGTCACAAAACCACCATCGCAGCATTATTTTACACGTAATAGGCGCTTGATGAGATTAATTTAGCTAAATAAGTAGTGGTTTATCAGTTTTTTTAGAATAATTTTAAATTACACTTGCGTTTTTTAAAAATATTTGCCATTTTCCGTAATGAGGATCATTATGAATTAAATTAAAAGAGTAGGTATCGATATGACAAATGATGTTGTGGTAACAAATAATGAAGTTACATTCGAATTCAATGAACTGATAGTAAGTAAAACGAATCTTAAGGGTCATATACTTTATGCAAATGATGTATTCTTAAATATTGCCGGGTTTAATGAGTCGGCCCTAAAAAAGCACTCGAAGCCATAGCTATAAAGGATTCCCATCTCTTTTAGCGTGTTGTAAACTGCAACTAATCGAATTCCCCGGTTAAAAAGGTTGCAGTTTATGCTCAAGAAAAACCCACCAATTGCGGCT
>JABJOR010000443.1 GCA_018664265.1 Rhodospirillales bacterium | reverse complement strand
GTTTGAAGACCGGGGAGATGTTGATTGTCGCGGCAAGCCGCATCAGGATTAAAACGGCACTGCCCATATATCGCAACCGCTGGGGCATCGAAACGCTGTTCTCCGCTTTGAAAACACGAGGCTTGAGACTAGAAAACACGCACATGACAAGCCCTCATAAATTAGCGACGTTGATGAGCGTGTTGGCGATCACATTTTGTCTCGCCTATAAAACGGGCCTATGGGTTGCCCGGATAAAACCACCCCGGCAAAAACCCCATGGTCGATTGCAACGCTCGCTCTTTGCTCTGGGCCTTAACACGTTTAGGAAAGCAATGGTGGAAATGTCTGAATTGGAAATTCACGACTATATGACCGCTCCCTTCAAACCAAATATACCGCGAAAAACGTTGATAAGGTTGGTCTTATGAAAAGTGTCGGGTACTGTGGTAGAAACGTGAGTATTAATAGAACTTTGCCCCAGTTCTAATAGAATCACTTCATAACCTTGGTGGAGAGTTTCATGAAGCGTTTTGTCGAAGACGAAAACCGCAGCCAAAGTACATTGTTTCCCGAACGATTGGATGATTATGTTGACGAGGACAATCTGGTTCGTGTTGTCGATGTGTTTGTGGATGAACTTAATCTGGGCGGCCTGGGGTTCACCAGGGTTGACCCGCGGGCAACTGGCAGACCAAGTTATCATCCTTCAGTTCTTCTAAAGCTTTACATTTACGTGCCATAAATCATTGTTTTTATTGTATCTTTTAAGTTGACTCGTGCATTTTTCCAAGTATTCGTATGACACCATTCGATAACCAAGGGAAGAAATGCAAATACGCCGCTTAATATGTTGAACCAGATGAGCCGGATTCTCTCTAAGATCAGGCTGGTGATTGTTCCAATTTATATGGCGACGGACACGTTCAATAGTCTGTTAAACGGCCCGTATACTAAAGCTAAACCAACTCAATTATAAGATGAATCGCAAAATAATTAGTTCCCTATGGAAAACACTAAAACCGTTGAGCCACCTAATGTTTTGACCGAATAACTACGTTTAGAATCGCAAGAAATCTCACTTTTTACTATCGATTCCTTAGAGTTCCTTTTCAATTGAGTAACACTGTCCCTAAGAAATCTCTGGCCTCACAGAAGAGGATTAAATCCATTCTTGGAGAATTCTCGTATTTGGGAAAAACATGTCGGTTGTTTGAGTACGAACTGCCGTACTCAACTGATACTTTCTCATTAATTGCGTGTCGCACTACTACAAGTTCTTGGGAAATTATTCAAAAATAATTTCCCATTTTAGCAAAGCACCAGTTAGTTCATAATTCTATGAACGCAATACAGTTTCTAGCTTCCTGAGCGCCGCTTCGTGCTTATCATCTGTCATACGATCAAGATTGATAAGCTTCCACTTTACTGCTGGCAGTTCTTGAACACCTTCAATACCAAGCAACGACCATTCGGGTTTTCGCGCCTTGAATGACATCAAGAACTGACGTTCTTTTTCAGTCAGGGACTTGGTAATTTTATGCCCCAAGCCGCTTTGTACCACAATAAGATCATCAAGGCTGACTTGTGTCCGTGCCATGGTGCCGAATTCCATCGGGAAGATGCCACTAATATCTATACTATGTGGGTCAAGGAGTTCGGCAATTGGTCTTGGATGACTTATTAGATACACGATAAAGGTTTGAATGAGGCTGCGCGTCAGGCCCTCATGTTCGAGCAATAATTTCACATCAAAAAGATCACGCGGATGTTGCCGATCAAGAGCGGCACAAAGCTTTCCAGCAAACAGGTCGTCGAAGGACACCACCTGCATTTCAGCATAACCAAATATTTCTTCTACACGCTCATGAACATCCATCCAGACTGGCTGGTTAACCGTTCCGCGCAGGACCGGTGACAACTCAATTTTGATCTGGCATTCCGACGAGCGAACCATAAGCCGATGACTTTCACCTCCACCCGATGCCCCCACATTGACATCTGGAAACGCCCCCTCGATTAACGCCTTGATAGAAGCCAGTGCCATCCTGATATTCGTAAGGGCTGTGTCACGCGTCTCATGCGGAAGATAGGTCAGGTCGATATCAACTGACATCCTGGGCAAGTCACGCACAAAAAGATTGATGGCTGTGCCGCCC
>JABJOR010000442.1 GCA_018664265.1 Rhodospirillales bacterium | reverse complement strand
GTCTCAATCAAAGGGCGCGAAGCAGACAGTGAGCGCATTCATTCTGCCAGTCCAGGCGATATGGCCTCTGGAATGCCTATGGTGGTGCTTATTAATGGTGGTTCTGCATCGGCCTCGGAAATTGTTGCTGGTGCTTTGCAGGGCCATGGTAGAGCATTGATCATGGGATCACGGTCTTTTGGTAAGGGCTCGGTTCAAACCATCACACCACTGCCTGTTGAGGGGGCGTTGCGCCTGACAACATCCCTTTATTACGCCCCGTCAGGGCAGGTTATTCAGGCTCGTGGCATTATTCCTGACATTGTTTTGAAGGGCGAGGAAGAATCTGATCAATCCGAGATAAAGCGCGAAGCCGATCTGCCGCATTCTTTGTCCGGTGCAGATTTGAATGTTTTGAAAACAGCGCCTGTCGTTCTTTCCCAAACATGTAAAACGGAAATGAAAACTGAGGAAGAAGTTAATGCCGAAGCAGACACAGATACGGAACTGGCGTGTGCACTGATGTTCTTGCGGTCAGGTTCATCATCGGCGTTCCTGTCGTCCGTATCCCTCCAGCCAAATTCATAAGATCGGCAATTATCCTTATATGAATAATGAAAAGAACAAATGGAAAGATAACATCGATACCTCTCCAGAGGTTTCTGATGATATTAAATACACCACTTGTTATATGTGTGCTTGTCGTTGCGGCATCAAAGTTCATTTGAAAGACGGCAAAGTTCGCTACATTCAGGGCAATAGAAACCATCCGATTAATCGCGGTGTGCTGTGTGGTAAGGGGTCTGCCGGCATCATGACCCAGTACTCTCCAGCGCGCCTGAAAAAACCATTAAAGCGGGTTGGCCCACGCGGTAGCGGTGAGTTCGTCGAAATTGAATGGGATGAAGCACTGGCTACAGCCGTGTCGTGGCTGGACCCTATCCGCAAAAGTGACCCCCGGAAGTTGGCCTTTTTTACCGGGCGAGACCAAAGTCAAGCCCTGACAGGGTGGTGGGCCAGCCAGTTTGGTACACCAAATTACGCTGCCCATGGCGGGTTTTGTTCGGTCAATATGGCAGCTGCAGGCTTGTACACGATTGCAGGCTCATTCTGGGAATTCGGTGAGCCTGATTGGGACCGTACACGCTATATGCTGATGTTTGGTATTGCAGAAGATCACGATTCCAACCCTATCAAAATCGGACTTGGAAAGTTAAAGGCAAATGGCGCGAAATTTACTTCCGTCAATCCTATCCGTACGGGGTATTCAGCCATTGCCGATGAATGGGTTGGCATCAAGCCCGGAACAGATGGCTTGCTTATTATGGCGCTTATTCATGAGCTGCTGCATGCTGATCGCATCGATCTAGATTATTTGGTGCGTTACACCAATGCGCCATGGTTGATCATACAGGCCCCCGGCACAGAGAACGATGGTTTGTTTGCCAGAGATGATGACGGCAATCCTTTATGCTGGGACAGCGAAATCGACCAACCCGCGAGCGCCATGAAAGCGGGTGTGAAGCCAGCATTGATTGGCGTACGGACTTTGCTGGATGGAAGCAAGGCTGTGACGTCCTTCCAACTGATGGCAGGGCGTTTTCTTGAAGATCAGTATTCTCCGCAAAATGTTGCGGATGAAACCGGGATACCCGCCGCAGACATCTCTCGCATTGCTGCCGAGCTTGCCCATGCCGCTTTTGAAGAAGAAATCAGGATTGATGTGCCCTGGACGGATTGGGCCGGACGCAAGCACGACTACATGATTGGGCGCCCTGTGACCATGCATGCAATGCGTGGTATTTCCGCCCATTCCAACGGGTTTCAGACATGCCGCGCCCTGCATATTCTACAAATGATACTGGGTACCATCGATTGCCCCGGCGGTTTTCGCTATAAACCCCCGTTTCCAAAGCCAACTCCGCCTGGCCTTAAGCCCACGGGGAAGCCGGGCGAGGTTCAGGCCGGACAGGTGCTGCCCGGACCACCCCTTGGCTTTCCAACAGGTCCGGAAGATCTATTGGTTGAGGAAGATGGCTCTCCCCGCCGCATCGACAAAGCATTTTCGTGGGAATACCCGCTGGCCATTCATGGCATGATGCATGAAGTCATCCACAATGCCTGGAAAGCCGATCCATACCCTATAGATACACTGATGATGTTCATGGCGAATATGAGCTGGAATTCCACCATGAATACCGCTGGCACCATTGAAAAGCTCTGTGACATGAATGCTGAGACCGGCGAATACAAAATCCCCCATATAATCTACAGCGATGCGTTTTATTCCGAAATGGTGGCTTACGCCGATCTGATCTTGCCGGACACCACGTATCTGGAACGCTATGACGCTATATCTCTGTTGGATCGCCCAATATCGGAGGCTGACGCTGCGCAGGATGCTATTCGTCATCCTGTGTTGGAACTTGATCGCGATGTCAGGCCCTTTCAATCCGTATTGATTGACCTTGGAGCCAAACTGGGGTTGCCGGGACTGGTTACGGAAGATGGCGCCCCCAAATATCCCGGCGGCTATGAGGATTATCTGGTCAATCACGAACGTGCACCGGGAATTGGGCCCTTGGCCGGGTGGCGCGGAAAAGATGGACAGTCGCACGGACGAGGAGAGCCGAACCCGGATCAGCTTGAACGCTATAAGGAAAATCAATGCTTCTGGAGCGCCCCCATAGCGCCAGAACATCGGTTCTATAAAATGGCAAACAAGGGATATCTGGAATGGGCTACGGATATGGGGTTTCTTGCTACTCCTGATGCGATCACCCTGCAAATTTACTGTGAGCCCTTGCAAAAGTTTCGCAATGCCGCACGAGGGCAGGGGACCTTACAGCCACCAGATGAACATCGCGGGCGTATCGAACGCTATTTTGATCCTTTACCATTTTGGTATGCCCCCATGGAAGGCAGCATGATTGAGGAGGGAGATTTCCCGCTTCATGCGCTGACGCAACGTCCCATGCATATGTACCATTCCTGGGGCACACAAAATTCATGGCTGCGTCAGATTACCAATCGCAATAGGCTTTATATGAATTTGACGACAGCCAAGCGTTTGGGATTGATTGAGGATGACTGGGCCTGGGTGTCTAGCCACCACGGACGCATTCGAGTGCAAATTGGCGTTATGGACGGGGTGAATGAAAACACGGTATGGACCTGGAATGCCATCGGCAAGCGCTCTGGTGCCTGGAACCTAAAACCGGGTGGGCCAGAAGCCGAAAAAGGATTTTTGCTCAATCACCTGATATCCGAATTGCTTCCCGATAATGGGGACAAGCATCAATATGCCAATGTTGATCCCATAACCGGGCAGGGGGCATGGTTTGATTTGCGAGTGCGTATTGAAAAGGTCGAAGGCGATAATGCGGGAAGTATTGCGCCTGAATTTGATGATCTGGTCTTGAAGATAGTGGAGGAGGATGCATGACATCTTATCCCACCACAACAGATCGCAAACTCGGGTTGGTTATTGATCTTGATACCTGCGTTGGTTGTCATGCGTGTGCGGTTAACTGCAAAGAATGGAATACCGAGGGCCATTCCGGGCCTTTGAATGATATTGATCCTTATGGTCACGAGCCTGATGGCGTGTGGTTTAACCGGGTTCACAGTTATGAAGTTGTTCCAAAAGATACCAGGTTTGCTGCCCAGACAGTGAATTTTCCAAGGTCCTGCATGCATTGTGAAGAGCCGCACTGTGTAACTGTGTGCCCGACCGGGGCCTCTTATAAACGCGAAGAGGATGGTATTGTTCTGGTCGATGCAGACAAATGCATCGGTTGTAAACTGTGTAGCTGGGCTTGTCCTTATGGCGCACGGGAATTTGATACAGAACAGGGCGTGATGAAGAAATGCACTTTGTGTATTGATCGGATTTATAACACGAACCTACCAGAATCAGAACGGGTGCCAGCTTGTGT
Organism: Rhodospirillales bacterium; assembly: GCA_018664265.1. Lineage (GTDB taxonomy): Bacteria > Pseudomonadota > Alphaproteobacteria > Rhodospirillales > Casp-alpha2 > JABJOR01. Next base: position 5,165 of record JABJOR010000442.1, on the reverse strand, counting down.
TTCGACCTGTCCGACGGGGGCGCGTCATTTTGGTGATTTGGGAGATCCCAACTCAGACGTCTCAAAGTTGGTTGCGGAGCGTGGCGAGCTGAACCTGATGGGCGATCTTGGCTATAAGCCAACCAACAAATATCTACCGCCCAGGCCTAGGCGGGGCAAGTCCGAAGAGCACAACAAGCTTGAACCTGTGGTCAGCAAAGACAATCCGGTATTGTACTGGGTTGATAAATTTTTATCGCGATAAGCTGTTAGAAAGGGCCTTTTAGAGCATGCATCCAGCGCTATCCGTTATATTTTTCACCACGGCCTCCGGTGCTGGATATGGCCTGCTTGCGCTTGTCGGAATGTTGTTTATCGGCAATGTGCCTGTAAGCCGGGAAGCTGCGCTTGTAGCAATTGTTCTTGGTCTTGGACTGGTGTGTTTCGGGTTGTTATCTTCGACATTTCATCTGGGTAAACCGGAGCGTTCATGGCGGGCGTTTTCCCAGTGGCGAACGTCCTGGTTATCGCGTGAAGGTGTCGCCAGCGTGATAAGTTTCGTGCCCTCCCTATGGTTGCTTTGGCTTTTGTTTGATAGCACGGTTATACCAGACACGGTAATCCCCTTGGCCGCAGCTATGACATTCATGTCCGTAATAACGGTTTATTGTACCGCCATGATCTATCGATCATTACCAACCATACATCAGTGGCATAATGCGCTGACAGTGCCGTGCTATACGATTTTTGCCTTGATGAGCGGCGCTGTCATCTTCAATGCAATCTTATCAGTGATGGGGAGTGTTGATTTGAATGTTACGGCTCTGACGTGCCTTTTGTGCATGTGGGGGCTGATTTTAAAGCGGCGTTACTGGTCTTTTATTGATACGACACGCCATAGCGCTACCCCGGAAAGTGCAACGGGCTTAGGACAATTAGGTGAAAATACAGGTAAGGTTAGCCAGTTTGAGGCCCCGCACAGTTCGGAAAATTATTTACTGAAGGAAATGGGCTTTGTCGTTGCGCGCAATCATGCTTTGAAATTGCGTAAACTGGCATCCATTTTAGGCTTCTGGTTACCATTTCTTTTCTGCGGGCTCTCAATTGTCAGTAATCATAACATGACAGGGACCCTGTTATCTGTGCTGGCTGTCGTCTCGCTTTGCATTGGGATGGTCATTGAACGGTGGTTGTTTTTTGCTCAGGCTCGTCATGTCGTAACTTTGTATTATGGTGCAGACGCATCGTAAATTAGATCAGGACCGTGATCTAAAGTAGTCACCCTCATTGACACAATTTGTCTTGAGACCTATAATGATAGGCATAAAAAGAATAATAATATTGATGTTGAGCCGTTGCTCCGTATGACTATTTCGACACGGAGCATCTGGACGAAGGAATACGATTATGGCCGATGGCGACTTAAACGTCCACGGCGCGACCTCTGATCAAGGCTCTGTTGAATTACAGGCCGATAACAGCGGGTCCGTTTTTATGCCTGAAGGGCATTCCCTTTCTGATGCTACGTTTGAACTTTCCGGCAGTGATTTGCACATTGCATGGCCGGATGGTACGCAAGCGAGCATTGAAGGATTTTCTGATTCAACGCCTTCGCTAAGCGATGGTGAAGGTGTCTCATTATCTGGCGATATGACCTTGCAACTTGCTCAGATAGACACGCCCGAGCCTGAGCAATCCGTATACAGTTTTGATGCTGGCAGTGAAGTGCTTTCCGGCACTGATGGATCAGCTATTGGTAACGTTGATGAGGTTTCAGGCTCTGTCTGGGCCGTTCGTGTTGATGGTACACGTGTCGAGCTGAATGCAGGTGACCCGGTGTATCAGGGTGATACTCTAGAATCTGGAGAAGACGGCTCTATCGGTATTATTCTTGCCGATGAAACCACGTTCTCTATGGGCGAAGATGGTCTGATGGTTCTGGATGAAATGATCTATGATCCAAGCACTCAGGAAGGCAGTGTTTCTCTGTCCGCTCTTGAAGGCGTGTTTACATTTGTATCCGGTCAGGTTGCCAAGACCGATCCGGATGCCATGACCATTGATACCCCGGTTGCGACCATCGGTATTCGTGGAACCCAGGTCGGCATAAACCTCGAAGAAGAAGAGGGCATGCAAGTTGTTCTGATGGAAGAAGCCGACGGTTTTGTTGGTGAAGTTGTTGTTCAAAATGATGGCGGTGTTGTTATTTTGAATACAGCATTTGCTGGAACCAACGTTGGTGATTTTGGCTCTACTCCTGATGCTAGCGCTGTAGTTGATCAAGCCACATTCCTGCAAAACTATGGCTCAGCATTGAAATCATTGCCTGATTCACATAACGCCAACACATACGGTGTTGAAGAAGCCAATCTTGAATTGTTGATTGAAAACGCCATTGAAGCTATTGCGGCGGCGGCAGAAGAAGAAACCGAGGCTGAAGAAGCGGCTGTTGCAGAAGAGGAAGCTGTAGCTGAAGAAGAAGCTGTTGCAGAAGAAGAAGCTATAGCGGAAGAAGAAGTTATAGCAGAAGAAGTCTTGGCCGAAGCCTTAGCCGAAGCTGAAGCCGAAGCTGAGGCCGAAGCTGAAGCTGAAGCCGAAGCCGAAAAGATTGTTGATGAAGTTGTCGCTGAGCCTGAATCGGAAACAAATATCACGCTTGATTCAGGCGATCCGGAAACATTTGAATACCTAATCCCCGAAATAGAGGAAGATATTACGCAAGAATCTGATTCAGCAGCTGTATATGATGCAACTGATGAAGTAAAAGAACGGATTGTTGTTGAAGAGGTTGCAGAAGTTATCCCGACCGATCAATACGGCATTATTGTGAAGACTAAGGGTGGCAGTATTAATCGCGCTGATTCAAATGATAATTTGTCTCTAAATGAGAGCTCCAGCAATTCTGATTTGAGCGTCGTGTTTGGATCAGGCAATGACAATGTTGTCACAGGTGGTGGCTCTGATTTTATCTACAGTGGCGAAGGTGACGATAATGTTGATGCCGGTGCAGGCGATGACATTATTCAAGGCGGTGGCGGTGGCGGTGATGATACCTACAGCGGCAATGATGGTACTGACTGGGTAATGTATCCGAGTGTTGAAGCAAATTATGACCTACTGATCAACCTGAGCGATGCAACCGATGTTACAACGGGCGCCGGTGGATTTGTCCACCTTGGTGCGGATACAGCTGTATCTTCGACAGGTGACTCAAGCATCATCGGCACGGATATACTAACAAGTATTGAAAACGTTCTCGCTGGTGAGGGTGATGATGTGGTTGTCGGCTCAAGTGACGCTAACGTTCTGGTCGGTAATTTGGGTGACGATACATTGTTTGGTGGAGCTGGCGATGACATCTTGATCGGTGGCTCAACCTATGACAATTCCGATGGCTCTATAAGTGGTAACAGTTTTATAGGTGATCTTTCTGTCGTTGATAACGGTGGTGATGATTATCTGTCCGGTGGTGATGGTTTTGATACTGTAATCTATTCCGGAACTTTCGGTGATTACACATTCAGCGCCAATGCCGATAACGAAGTAGAAGTCGTGGATGCTGAAGGCAATATTGATACCCTGGTAGGTATTGAAGAGCTTCAGTTCTCTGATGGCTCTACTGTTGCTGTTGGACTGCCTCCGGCGGTTACCGTAACCAATGTTACGGGTGGAGATGATACGGAAATTTCTCTCGATATCGCGACCAGTTTTACCGATGACATTGGTGAAATTGGCACTGTATCAATTTCCGGTATTCCCGCTGACGCTGTTATTAAAGTGGGTGGTGAAGTTATCACAATCGATTATACCAACCCAACGAACGGTAGTGTCTCTTTGACAGCAGACCAATTGGCTGATCTGACAATTACACCTCCTGCTAATTCTGATGCTGACTTTACACTGCAAGTTACAGCGCAAAGTGTGGTTGGGTTGGACAGCGCAACGGAGAGCTTGGATGTTACAGTGACTGCAACAGCCAGTGCACCTGAATTGCTGGTCTCAAGCGCGACGGTAGGTATGGAATCTTCAGATACGGTTCGGTTTGAACTGTCTACACTTACAACGGATTCATCTGAAATTATCAGCTCTGTTACAGTTTCTGGTGTTCCGTCCTATGATGATGGGGAAGGTAATATCACCTACAGTAAGCTGTATGTTCTTGTCGATGGTAATCAGCTTCAGGTCGCCGTTAGTAATGGTGTGGCTAGCCTTCCTTTGGATTATATTGGAACGGTCATCATTGATACACCAGATGGATATAATCAGGACTTTGATCTGGTTGTCACATCAACCTCAGAAGAACAGGGTGGTGTAGATTCTGCTTCTACAGCCGTGACGGTGCATGTGGATATGCCAGAAAACTCCGACATCGTTGGCACGGACGGTGCTGATACCCTTACCGGGACCAGTGGTGCTGACGTCATATATGGTCTTGATGGTGATGACACCATTGAAGGCGGTGGAGGAGCCGACACACTTTATGCCGGTGGCGGCGATGATACGGTCACTGGAGGATCAGATGCTGATACCATCATGGGTGATAGCGGTAATGATACCCTGAACGGCATGGCTGGAGATGATGCAATCTTCGGTGGTTCCGGTGATGATATTATTGATGGCGGTGATGGCGCTGATACTATTTATGGTGGCGTAGGCGATGATACCTTGACCGGTGGTGATGGTGCAGACACCTTTGTCTTCGATGCTGAAAGTGGCAACGATATTATCTCTGATATCATGGCAGAAGATAGCATCGTCTTTGATGGTCAGGAATTCCATGCCGAGGATATGATTTTCAGTGAAAATAGTGATGGCGATGTTGAAATTGCTTTCAGTGGCGCACCTGATGCCAAAGTTACCCTTGAAGGTGTTAAAAAGGCTGATCTTGATACGGATAATGATGGCACTATCGAAAGTGGCGAAGGCTACAGTGTTAGCGAAAGCAATGATCAGGTTACGGTGACGATTGATCCGCAAAGCTGATATAGCCAATGTTAAATGAAAAAAGCCCGGGATTTTAATAAATTTCCCGGGCTTTTCCTTAAATAGTCGGCCCTAAAAAAGCACTCGAAGCCATAGCTATAAAGGATTCCCATCTCTTTTAGCGTGTTGTAAACTGCAACTAATCGAATTCCCCGGTTAAAAAGGTTGCAGTTTATGCTCAAGAAAAACCCACCAATTGCGGC
>JABJOR010000441.1 GCA_018664265.1 Rhodospirillales bacterium | reverse complement strand
TTGGGTGATGATGCGACACCAAAGACAAAAAAGTGCACAATACTTTTTCACCACAGCCCCTCTGCCGTGCCCCTACTTGCCTGAGCGTATGGAGCGTCGCGTCGTTACTGAATTGGTTGGCCGTGATGTTGTGAGCCTGCACGATGCCTTATCTCTGACAGGATTTCGCCGCAGCCATTCCGTTGCATATGCCCCGGCTTGTTCTGATTGTCAGGCCTGCATTCCAATTCGAATAAATTGTCAAAAGTTCAAGCCGTCAAAAACCCAGGCTCGAATTGAGCGGGTAAATTCGGATTTAAGTTGGCAAGTCTGTGAGCCAATCGCAACGGAAGAGCAATATAATCTGTTTATGGCGTATCAGAATGGGCGTCATTCTGACGGTGAAATGTCCCGAATGGATTTTGAGGATTATCAGGCCCTGGTAGAAGACACTCCCATTGAAAGCCTGGTTTATGAATTTCGAAATTCCGAGGGCGTATTGAAAACTGTTTGTCTGGCGGACCAAATTTGCAATGGGCTTTCAGCCGTTTACAGCTTTTATGATCCACTCTTAACGCGCAACAGTCTGGGGACTTTTATGGTCGTATGGCTTGTCCGTCAGGCCCTGGAGATGGGGCTTGGGTATGTTTATCTGGGATTTTGGGTCAAGGCCTGTTCGAAAATGTCTTATAAATCCAGTTTTCAGCCGGTTGAAATCTTCCATGAGGGGCACTGGATTGCCAGTGATGGCAACACACCACCCGGTCGGGAATAATATCAATCATGGCCTGTTGCCTGCTAAATAGGTTGTACACTATCTGTTCATTTCAAATACGAGTGCGTGGTTTAAAGATGCGGTTGATACTTGCTTTGCTAATTGTGTTTCTTGTGCCTCTTCATAATGCACAGGCCGATACGTTCCGGATTTCTGCGCCGGAGTTTCCGGAAGATGAAGCCGTCACTCGACTCCTGAAAGAAGTTTACGGACGGCTGGGACACGATATCGAACGTGTTGTACGCCCAGCAAAACGCAGCCTTGTGGAAGTAAATAAAGGAATCTCTGATGCAGAGATGGCCCGGGTTACCGGCGCAGAGTCTGAGTACCCTAATCTTGTTCGTGTCGCTGAACCGGTTCTGGCGCTCAGCTTTTCAGCCATTGTACGGGCCGACTCAAAACACTGGTTGAGTTCTTGGGATGAAGTTGAAAAGCTCCAGATCGTATATCCACTTGGCTATCGCATCCTTGACGTAAGGACCCGTAACATGAACGCATCAACCGCCAAAGGACCGGATGCTGTGGCACGAATTATCAACGGTGGGCGCATAGATGTCGGCATCCTCATTACTTCAGATGCACATGATTTTGCGGTCAAAATGGATGGTATAATGGTTCTGGAACCGCCCATCGAGACCGTCACACTCTATCATTACATGAATGTTAAGCACCGACGATTGATTCCGGAAATGGAAAAAATCCTGATCCAGCTAAACGATAGTGGTGAAGCTAAAAAGATCATTTCCGGTTCTGACTAATGCTTAAGAAACCAAACATGGCAACCCCAACCCGGCACATAGGCTGAATACTGATTAGAATTTTTTGAATTATTGAGGTTTCAGGTAGCTGTCATAAATTCCGGTGAGCTCGCCTGAGGCCCCAATTCTTTTAAATCCGGCATTGAACTCATCCCGTAATTTTTCGTCTACAAAGATTGCTGCAAAGGGTGTTTTTTTGCCAAATATGGTGTGGTAAGTCACGTCAGCCGGGGAATTTTTGGTTTCAGATGTCACAAAACTGCGATAATCAAATATGAGCTTATCGAGGACAACGGCATCAACACGGTCTTTCCAGAAAACCTTCATTTGATTTTTTTGTTTTGATATTTCCCGATACAGTTCTGCTTCTTCCGTGACGATCTTTTTGTACTCACTCCCAAGAACATTGGTCGCTCCCTGAAAAGCAGCGACCTTCAGTCCGGCAAGATCAGCGACAGAGTTGATTTTCAGATTTCGGTTTTTCTTTGTGACTGCAACATTAAAAAACGTAATGTACTCAACAGATTTATAGACGCCGGCTGCCTCAATGACGGCAAATGGTGCTATATCAATGAGACCCTTCTCCAGCATCTCGACCAGTCTGGTGTTGCCCATGGGGCGGACCTTGATGGTATATCCGTAAGGAGCCAAGGCGCTCTGGATAAT
>JABJOR010000440.1 GCA_018664265.1 Rhodospirillales bacterium | reverse complement strand
TCTTTGATCAAGACTACGTTGACTCTGGTTAATCGGTTTACTCCATTTAATCTTTATGCGGCCTAACGCAGCAATTAATTGTGATGGATGTTGAACAACGACTCCGACAAAGTCAGTTTTTATATCAATGACGACCGCGACCACACCAGGCATCGATATTGCAGGTTGGCCTTCTACCCCTACCAGCTTGGCGCCATAAGCAGGCGGTCGCAATACCTGCCCATATAGCATTCCAAGCACGGATGCGTCTCGGGCATAAAGAGGTTTCCCTGTTATGATCGCCTCCAACTCATGGTGTTTCCAGTTGCGCCCAATTTCCTGATACTTACCTTGTTTTTTTAATGCATAACGGGGTAAATCATCCCCGTTCAAAGCAATATCTTCCTCTTTTAATATCTTCGGACTGTTTTCAACCAACATGGCGTAACCGAGCCGTTGTCCATCTGGCAGGAGGAAGCCACCCCGCGCATCCTTGATTTTTGATAATTCAAAATTTGTTTTTTCCATCGCCATCCGACGCAATACTTCACGTATACTGGCACTGGCACGAGAAACGGGATCAAAAAAGTTAGAGATACTTTCACTGCCAACAGTCATCTTGAATCGGGGAATATTTTGAGTATTAGGACGAATGCATTCGATTTCATTCGAACCAACATTCAACTCCTCAGCAACCACTTGACTAAGTCCAACCACAGCCCCTTGTCCCATCTCCATCCGGGGGCAGTAAAACCGGATGGTTCCGTCCGGTAAAACCTGTATCCAGGTTACCGCTTCAGCCCAATTCGGATTATCGGTTGAGGGCAACGCCGGCAAAGCGGAGTAAATCGGACTGCAGGAAGCAAGCATGGTCACACCGGCGGCCAGCCAACCGCTGTTGATCATAAATTGTCGTCGATCAAGAAACGCTTGTTTAACGATCTGCATAATGATCTCCCATGGCAGCGTGGCGGATAGCTCGATGGATTCTTGGATAAGTTCCGCAGCGACACAGATTACCATCCATTACTTCGCGGATTTCTTCATCTGAGGGATTTGGATTGTTTTCCAGAAATGCCGTGGCCGTCATAATCTGTCCCGGCTGACAATAACCACATTGCGGTACAGAGATTTCAATCCAAGCTTCTTGCACAGGGTGAAGTTGAGCCCCGGGGACCATTCCGGAAAGTCCCTCGATGGTTGTCACATTGTGACCTATTATATCCCGAACAGTTTCCTGACATGACCGAACAGCGTCACCATCGACATGAACAGTACAGGCTCCGCATAACCCCTTCCCGCAACCGAATTTAGTTCCTTTTAATTTGGCTGTGTCACGAATGAAATCTAGCAGCGATACGTTATAAAGATGATATGGAACTGAAATTGATTTACCATTAATCATTAATACCATGATGATCTCCTCTGTCATTTGATTATGATAATAGGAGCTCCAAGGGTGTGCTTTGATAATCGTGCCAAATATTCAAATTTTTTATAGAACAATATCAAATAAGAAATGCCAGTTTATTAACTTCATCCATCCCGAACCGCCACAGTGGCCTGATCAAACAGCATGCACCCGCCTATGCGGAATGTGAGTTCATTTATGTGTAACATGATGGAGCGCTACATAGTACAACACGCAGAAGTGTAAACCTCTTGCGTTTTGGGATGGGGAAATGGTTGTTGTTGGGGTGTCTGGTTATGAGGGGTAATCAAGACATTGTTCGGGATGGACGTTTACTTCTGTATGTTCCCCATATCGGGCATTATCAATACATCAAAATTTTGGGTTAATGGCGAACAAAAGTTTATCTGTTGATTCTCCATCATCAGACAAAGGCAAGGTAATTTCCTCATACTTAACATAACTGCGATTTTGCCAAGCTATTGAACCAAATGCCGTACCGATAGCAGGTTGCCTGGCGAGAGACTCCAGGAAATCAAATTCCTTTTGGCTATATCCATCTGAGTACTCATATGGAGGTTCCGTGTTCTTTCTTGGACTCTTGCCAGTAAGGTCGTATCCAAGGATGTTTGCTACGTTCGTTCCCCATAGCCTGTAATGAGTATCAAACACGCCCTCATATGAAATATCACAAACCGATAACCAACCATACCAACCAAAAAAATCAGTGATATCGAAATCCCGCCAAGCTGGCAACTTTCCATTAATTCGTTTGGAGTTCCATAACTCAGCGAATGATTGAAATGCACCAAACTCCTGCGAAGCAGTATCACAATCAAATATATGATAATCCCAATCACTGCTATCATTTTTCAGAATGCTCATGACTGGACTTTATTATTGCGGCCGCATTAATGCAAATACAATACTACAAGCGAATAGCCTTTAGTCTGGTTATAGCTATACCCGAACTCTTTCAGCAACGACAGAGAATGTCAGCTTATAGCAGATAATCAAGGCATCGTTTAGGCTGGGCGTTTTTGACTTTAAATGGCCCATTCGCTGACAAAACCCATACAGAAAAAAATGCTTCTTGCTATAAACTTAATATAGAATGCATCTATAGCCCAATATATGCTTTCTTAATTAATGCCGTAATAAATGCTTAAATAGTTCAGAAGTAACTTTAGCTCGCCTGGTTCAGGCTCAGACATACCTTGTTCCTCAACCATCCATACCAGGGTTTCTTTCCAGCTATCTTTGCTTAAGCCTTGTTGTTGAACCGTCTTGAGAGAATGACAGGCCTGGCATGTGTAGAACACTTCTTCCCGGCCTTCTCCTGGTGGCAGGCCCAGCCAGTCCTGATCATCTGTTCCATAGTGGGTGACAAGATAATTTAGCACCATAGTTCTGGCCCACGGTAGCATAGGATGCATACCATTGGATTTAACCATTCTGTCGAGAACCTCATTCCAGTCCTCGCGATCCATTCCTTGTTGCGTAACCTGTTGTATTGAATGGCATGCCGTGCAATTAAAATAAGCAGCTTCCCGCCCCGGGCCTTCAGGAAGGCCTTCAAATTCTTCTCCTGCAGCAAGAGAGACGGGGGCATAAAGCCCCCATCCAACCAATAGTATTACGGACAGTAATTTTCTATTTATCCGCATGTATCAAGTCACCGTAACGGCGATGCGGAACATGGAATTGTTGAGGTAACCTTTAGGATTCCATGCAATGGCAAAGGGTTGAATACGACCAAGGCTATCCGTCGCCCGTGCCCAAACTTCAAAGTATCCTTTTGAAGGGAACTTGATAGTTTGCGTAAATCGTTGC
>JABJOR010000439.1 GCA_018664265.1 Rhodospirillales bacterium | reverse complement strand
TTTGCTGCCAGCAAAGTCGCAGGCTTTGACAATCCGGTTATCACCTCCGTCATACAGGGCGGGGCGCGTCACAATGCATTTATTGCCATTGCCATCATCGAGCGCCTGTACGGCGGTGATGGGCTTACTTTGGCTCTGCTCGCCAGTGCAGCCTTGATCCCGACAACCAATCTGATGGTAGTCAGCACCATGTCCATCATGTTGCAAGACAATCGCGAAGGCAGCCTGTTTCTCAACCTCGTTAAGGATTTGTCCCGTAACCCGTTATTGTTGTCCGTCGGACTTGGCATTGCGTTTAATCTTTTGGGCGTGGGGAAAATTCCTGTCATTCATGACATGACACAGTTGCTGGGGCAGGCTGCCCTGCCGATTGTGTTATTGTGTGTGGGGGCCAACTTGCGCATCAAGGTCATGAAGATGTCCGCCCTGCCCTTTATCATTTCCGCAGTGGGAAAGTTTCTGTTTTTCCCGGCTGGCGTATTCGTTGTTCTCACTGCGTTTAATATTACCGGAGAAGCCTGGGCCGTAGCCATGATCTATTCCATGGTTCCAACAGCGTCTGCCGGCTACACCCTGGCCCGGCAAATGGGCGGTGATGCGCCTTTGATGGCAAGCATCGTCACCTTGCACACATTGTTTGGAATGTTGCTTATGCCAGTGGTAATTGCTTTGTGGATTTTGCCCTAAGATTTGTTCTAAGCTTTATCTTGACCAATCGGCAGCTCGAACCAGAATGTACTACCCTGATCTTCCTTGCTTTCAAACCCGACACGCCCATTCATTCGGTCAATCAGCATCTTGCTAACCGTCAGGCCAATGCCAGTACCTTCTCTTGCGACCATTGAATCGGCTCCAATACGATGGAACATGTGAAACAGGCTCTTGTGATCTTCCTCAGCAATGCCAATACCAGTATCGGAGATAGATATTTTGAGAAAATGGTTTTTGGTTAGCTGGCCTCTTACGGTTACAGACCCTTTATCACGGTTAAATTTGACCGCATTGGACAGGAAATTAAGCAGTATTTGTTTCAACCGCAATTTGTCTGCTGAAATATAAAATGATTCTAATTGACTGAATTGATCAATAATCGTTATGTGTCTGACTTCACCAATGGGGGCCATTAAGGCGACACACTCTGCGACAACGTCATTGGCATTAACGTTAACCAAAGACAGATCAAACTGATCAGATTCAATCCGGGCCAAATCGAGAATTTGATTTACAAGTTCCAACAAATGATTGCCACCTTCGATCACACTTTCAACATGCTCATTCTGGATTGGTGTTAGCGGGTTTTTAAGATCAAATTGCAACATTTGGGAAAACCCAAGCACGGCGTTCAGGGGCGTGCGTAATTCATGGCTCATACTGGCAAGGAATTCCGATTTGGCCATATTTGCTTTTTCAGCATCTTCCTTGGCTTCTATCTGTTTTTCTTCAGCCAGCTTTTGTTCCGTTCTGTCATTTATGATGGCGCTGAAATACCTCTGTCCGTCCTGGCTCCAGGTGCCCAGAGATAAATCAATCGGGAACTCTTCTCCATTCTTTTTGAGACCAAAAATATCGACCGTTTTGCCAATAATACGATACTCTTTCGTACTCACGGCATGTTCCAGACCCTTGATATGAGCTTCCCTGTATCGTTTTGGCATGATGTTGACCAAAGAACGTCCAACAATTTCATCTTCGCTAAATCCAAACGTTTCTTCTGCGGCCGGATTCCAGAAAATTACATCACCTTTTTGGTCAACAGCAACAATGACAGCATTGGAAGAAGACATAGTAATCGAGCGAAACCGTTCCTCGGTTTCAGAAATTTTGGCAACATATTCCTGCACATGGGTGACCATCGGCTGGAATACAAATAATCCGGCCCCGCCCAGAAGCATCAAGGTCACCACTATGGTTAATGTTTGATACGTCTTCAGCTTTGCCAGCTTCTCTTCATTTTCCACCTGATACTGGTTAACAATATCATCAAGGTTTTTAAGTAACTTGGTGCTAATAACTCGCCCATAAATATATTCGCTGTCCATATCCTCTAACAGGGCTTGTGACTGTTTCTGCGCCACCTCCAAAAACTCAAGCACATCCTGATCCACATTCAAATCAGGGCCAAAATACAAAGCTTTTAATTTTGCTGATGTTGGAGGAGACAGTCCAAGTGCCACATCTCCGTGGGTAAGGCCAATATGAGATTCATGCATTAACCAGATCGCTTGCGACAACTCTTTCTGAATGGCCGTTCTGCGCATTTCATTCTTTTGCAGATAGATCTGAGAGCCTAAAAAAGAAATCCGTTGTGACAGCATGCGTTGCCGCCCGGCAATATTGATTTCTGCAGCCCCGGTTTTCTGACTGACGATTATTGTATCCAACAGAACGTAACTGCCAACGGCTAACAAACCAAGCACAGCCAAAACAGAAATGTATCGCGCTCTTAGATGTTCAATAGAACTCTTCGCCATTAGGAATATCCAAATTATTGGAAGGTATTACTGCCAACTTTATTACATAAATGTATAACAAAAGTTTTAATACACTCTGTAATTATATTCAACATCAATATATTTATCAGCTAGTTCTGATTTATATTAATATAACTATAGATTTTTCACTAAGCCATTGTATTGCATGTTTTATGAATTTTGAACAAGCATGAAAATAATACACTAAAATTAATATCTTCCCAAATTATGTAAATTAATTTACTACGACTTTATGGCTTTACATGTTTTTCACAACATGGTGTTCATGCGTAAGTAAGTTAACCTAAAATTTTCACCCTGCATTAAGTATAAGATTTCATAAGTGAGCACATCAACACCACAGATAAAATCTTCTATCATGTCGGCGACAGCAGCTTGCTGGGCCTTGCTCGTATCCATGTGCATTGTGATGGTCAGTAATGGCTTGCAGGGAACACTGCTAGGCTTACGTGCTACTTTTGAAGGATTTGACACAGCTACCACCGGCTTTGTTATGGCGGGGTATTTCGCCGGATTTGCCGGGGGTTCTTTGATTGCAACAAGGCTCATTCAACGTGTAGGCCATGTGCGTGTATTTGCGGCGCTGGCTTCTCTGGCCTCCATTGCACCGCTTATACACGTCATGTTTATTGATCCGTATGTATGGTTTGGAGGGCGGTTGTTGACCGGATTTTCTTATGCCGGGATCTATGTTGTATGCGAAAGCTGGCTTAATGATCGTGCAACCAACGAAACACGCGGCAAGCTGCTGTCCGTTTATATGGTTTTGATGATCGGTGGCATGGGTGCAGGGCCACTGTTTATGAACTTTGCCCACCCGACAGCCGTTGATTTGTTTATTCTGGCTTCCGTATTGGTGTCTATTGCTCTGGTTCCAATTTTGCTGGCTGCCAGCCCTGCTCCCAGTGTAGAAACCCCATCAAAGCTTGGGTTGCTTGAGCTATATAAGCTATCGCCGCTGGGTGTTTCAGGAACCTTCGTAGTCGGTATGTCGAATGGTGGACTGGTCGGCATGGCTGCCGTTTATAGCAATTCCCTTGGATTCAGCATTGCTGAAATCTCTTTGCTCATCCCGTTGATTTTTTTGGGAAGTGTGACCTTCCAGATCCCCATTGGCATGTTATCAGATCACTTTGATCGACGCCTGGTCCTGATTTTTGTGACATTTGCAGCATCCGTGGTGCCATTCGTTACGATCTCACACGGTGATTATTCTATCTTTCCCTTGATGGTGACATTTTTTGTCTTCGGTGGGTTATCTTTCCCCATGTACTCATTGTGTCTGTCCCATGCCAATGACAGGCTTGAGACCACACAAATGCTGGCTGCCAGCTCCACCCTTGTTCTTGTGGCTGGCGTTGGTGCCATTCTCGGCCCGCCAATAGCGTCTTATTGCATGACCTATATCGGCAATGATGGGTATTTATGGTACTTTGTTGTGATCCATTTGGCCGTTGGCATGTTTGCCTTGTATCGTGTAACACGTCGTTCCTCCATTCCATTGGAAGATCAGGAGAACATGGCATTTGGTCCACAGATGGCTGCCGTGGCCCCGGCCTTTACAACCGATACCTATCTGGAAATAGCTGATGGTTATGAAACCACTGAAGAAGACAATGGTGACGATAACGACTCAAATAAATCCGAAATCAGTGGACCATAACAACGGGTAGCTTGGCTTCTGCCAAGACGTGTCGGGTTACCCCACCAAAAATAAGCTGGCGCAGACGGCTATGGGTATAGGCCCCCATGATCAGGACATCAGCGTTGCATTCCGTGCATTTGGTGACCAGAACTTCACCAACATTATGATCGCCGACGTAAGTGGTCTCAATATCTGCACTGACACCATGCCAGGCCAGATACCGGGCTAGTTGCCCAGCAACATCACTTTCGTTATCTTCGCCGTTCATGGTAAAGATCGTGACTTTTTCAGCACTTTCAATCAATGACATGGAAGCTGCAACAGCGCGTGCAGCTTCTGAACTGCCATTCCAAGATATAGCAACGTTACGGCCGAAACTGCCTGTTCCATTGGGCGGAACGACAAGAACTGCGCGGCCTGTTTCTACAAGCGCTGCATTCAGTGTCATGGTCGCTGAAACCGCTGAATCATCCGTAGGGCGATTGATGATAATAATATCTGCCAAACGTCCCCAAT
>JABJOR010000438.1 GCA_018664265.1 Rhodospirillales bacterium | reverse complement strand
TTGAAATGACCATGATCGCGCCAACCAACTACGTGCCCAAGAACACGTCACGTGAACACATGCTGGATTTTTACCATCCATTTGCTGATATCAAGGCGCAAAAGTTTGATGGCCTGATCATCACTGGTGCACCGATTGAAAAACTTGAATTTGAACAAGTCGAATACTGGGACGAGCTGGGCCAGATATTTGACTGGGCCGTTCACAATGTACACAGCATGTTCACCCTGTGCTGGGGTGCGCAAGCGGCTCTCAATCATTTTTATGATATACCGAAGTATCAACTGCCACAAAAACGGTTCGGAGTTTATACCCACCGGGTTCTCGATAATACGCCGTTGATGATGCATGGCCTGAACGATGAATTTCCGGTGCCCGTATCTCGTCACACCGAAAACCGTCGTGAGGATTTTGAAAAATTCCCAAATCTGGATATCCTGGTTGAATCGGAACAATCCGGAATGTGTTTGGTGCGCGATAGCCGTCTCAACCATATCCATATGTTTAATCATCTGGAATACGAGTCCAATACACTGGATGATGAATACCGTCGTGATGTTGCAAGTGGTGACAAAAACGGAATTCCAGCGAATTACTACCGCGACGATAACCCCGACAACGAGCCCGTCAACACATGGCGAAGTAGTGCGCATCTGTTGTTCAACAACTGGCTCAACGATATCTATCAGAGCACGCCTTATGATATCGACCTTATCGGTTCGACCTATGGGCGTGAACTCGTAGAGTCATGACTCTGGTCTTGACAACTGAGCGACTTTTGCTCAGACCGTTAAGCTTGGATGACTTAGATCTGGCTGTTGAGCTATTTACAGACCCTGAAGTGGTACAGTACGTCTGTGACGTTATGACACCCGATAGCATTGAACAGGCCCTTCCCACCTACATCAAACGGTGCGGTGGTGGCTGCATCGGTGTTTGGTGCATCACGGAAACTAGCAGCAACCAAAAACTGGGAACGGTCGCTCTTCTACCTCTTCCTATAGAGCTGGACGATACAGACTGGAGCCTCCTTGAAGGCCCCGGCATTCCAGATGGCGATATAGAGACAGGCTATTTTTTAAAAAAATTAGCCTGGGGTAAAGGCTATGCGACCGAAGCCGTAAATCGCATCCTGCGTTTTGCTTTTGAAAACACGCCCTTGCAGGAAATCGTCGCCACGCTGGACGACGAAAATTACAAATCCCGCAATGTGCTCGAAAAAGCCGGATTGCGCGAAGTGGGAAAACGGTTTTGTTATGCGGAGGCCAATTGCCCTGACCTGCGCATAACAAAAGAAGAATGGCTGGAACGTACAGCGATTTAATAAGTCTAAAAGCCTAACACCTATTACAGAGATCCTTTCTGAACACATCCTAAATATTGCTGGCTAAAGCTGATCATATGCTAAACAATTCACTTGTTATTACTTTAGACAGTCAGCAATTAGCGACCATGATTATAAGGATAGTTTGCATCAAATGGCATTATCATATGATGAGCTGGACAAGTTAGCTAGCTACCGTAAAGCGGGATTAATAACTGGAAATCGCGTTGCCACACTAGGTGTTTTAAATCTTCACATCAATGAACTGATGTTCGTAGAAATCTGTGCTCGCCATGGATTTCTTGAAATGATAGACAATCAACAAGTTGTATTGGATGACCGTGGTTCAAAAATATGGGCTGAATTGCGAGAACAAAAACGCTTTTATGCCAAAGATAACAAGGGAACAATCAGCAGTGAACTATTCTTCAAGATATTAGGGTTTGATGAGGTAATAGCTATCGATATTAGCGATTATCAAGGAGCATCAGTTTTACTGGATTTAAATCTGGAACTCTCAAGTAAGGACATTGGTGGCGAAGTCGATTTGGTTGTTGACGCTGGAACCTCTGAGCACTTATTTAATGTGCCACAAGCTTTCAAAAACTATCATGCATTTTTGAAAGAAGGCGGCTGCATATACCACTATTTACCTGCGAATAATTATATGGAACACGGTTTCTACCAATTTTCCCCAACTTTCTTCGAGTCATATTACAGGGCAAATAACTATAAACTCCATGCCATAGATATACTTTTTCTTGATCCATCTACTAAAAAAATCTCTCCGCGATTTTCTGTGGAATACAATTATTCACGCATAAATCCCGTTCAATGGACGCTACTGCGCGACAAACTTCTGGTTAACCAGGTTCTTGCCTGCAAAACGAGCACATCGACGTGCGACAAAATTCCATTCCAAGGTGCATATGAAGACCAACATTGGGGTGACTCCGATATGGCCTGATATCCCTGGTCAGATTCAATCGAGGGTCTTGAGACAAGAGAACGTTTTAAAAACATCTAGAAAACTTAGACTTTCACCAAGTACATGCATCGTTATTGATGCATGTACTGAGTAATCAATCTAAAACTTCAACGACACCGCCTGTGTTACCAGCTCCAATGCGAGGATTTCATCCATCACGTCTTTGGATGGTGTTCCATCGATTTCCAGAAGCGCGATTGCATCACCGCCTTGTTCGGCGCGGCCAAGATGGAACGTGGCTATATTGACGCCAGCATTACCAAGGATGGTTCCAAGTGATCCGATCAGGCCCGGTTGATCTTTATTGGTGAGATACAGCATGTTTGGTGCCAACTGGGCATCCATGCGTATATCCTTGATGCGGATGATCCGGGGTTCACCACTAAACAACGATCCAGCAATGGAACGGGTCTGGAATTCAGTTTTCACCGTCAAAACAACACGAGAATGATAGGCACCGGAATTTTCAGACGTTGCAACACGAACATGAATACCGCGTTCTTCTGCAATGGCTGGAGCAGATACCATGTTGATGTCTTCCATCTGTGGTGCTAACAGGCCCATCATGATGACAGCCGTCAATGGTTTGTTGTTCAGCTTTGCTGCGTCCCCTTCGTAGCAAATATCAATTTCCAATAAGTTTGTGCGTGTGACCTGTCCTGCAAAAGCACCGAGTTGTTCAACCAGTTTCATATAAGGCTTCAGACGTGGAGCATCTTCGGCGCTTACCGCTGGCATATTGAGTGCATTTGTGACCGCGCCATCGAGCAGGTAATCGGCGATTTGTTCAGCCACTTGCAAGGCAACATTTTCCTGGGCCTCACTGGTCGAGGCACCGAGATGCGGGGTCGCGATTACATTGTCCAATCCAAACAGAGGACTGTCTTTGGCAGGTTCAACTTCGAACACATCAAAAGCGGCTCCTGCTACATGACCGCTTTCAAGGGCAACTTTCAGATCGGCCTCAACCACCAGACCACCGCGTGCACAGTTGATAATGCGAATGCCTTTCTTGGTCTTGGCAAGGGCGTCTGCATCAATGATGCAGCGTGTGGCATCTGTCATGGGGGTATGCAGCGATATAAAGTCTGCGCGTTTCAGCAATCCATCGAGATCAACTTTTTCAATACCCAATTCCGCAGCGCGCTCTTCCGTCAGGTAAGGATCAAATGCAATAACACGCATTTTCAAGCCTTGTGCACGATCCGCCACAATGGAGCCGATATTGCCACATCCAATAATGCCAAGGACTTTGCCCATCAACTCCACGCCCATGAAGCGAGATTTTTCCCACTTACCTTCATGGGTTGAAGCATTGGCCATGGGGATTTGTCGTGCCAGAGCCGCCATCATGGAAATGGAATGTTCTGCCGTCGTTATGGCATTTCCAAACGGTGTGTTCATGACAACAATACCGGCAGCCGTTGCGGCCTTCACATCCACATTGTCCACACCGATTCCGGCGCGACCAACAGCTTTCAAATTTGTGGCAGATGAAATAATATCTTCGGTGACTTTGGTAGCTGAACGAATAGCAAGGCCATCATAATCACCGATGCAGGCTTTCAATTCTTCCGGCGTCATTCCTGGTTTGTAATCAACGTCGACACCACGGCGTTTAAAGCAGTCTTCTGCCAGTGGGCTCATTTTGTCGGATATCAGTACTCTGGGCATATCGCCCCCCTTATTTGTAAAAGTCTATAAAAGTATAATTTAGCTTTACGAAATGACCTGTTCGAACGCCCAGCCCAACCACGGGAACAAATCTTCCAGATCACTGGTTTCTACCGTTGCCCCGGCCCACAGGCGCAAGCCCGGAGGTGCGTCACGGTAGCCGCCAATATCATAGGCAACGTCTTCCGTATCGAGCAGGTTAACCATTTTTTTGACCAGGGCACGCTGATCGTCTTCCGGCTTGTCTGCCACGCGCGGGTCAACAATTTTCAGGCACATGGATGTGGTTGATCGAATATCGGCTGACGTCGCGAGATGCTCGACCCAAGGCGTTTTGGAAACCCAGGCATCAACTGCCTCCGCATTACGATTAGTGCGTTCTATTAATCCTTCTAGCCCGCCAACATTTTGTGCCCATTTCAAACCATCAATGCAATCTTCAACGGCCAGCATGCTCGGTGTATTGATTGTTTCACCCTTGAAGACGCCCTCAATCAACTTGCCACCTTTGGTCAGTCTGAAGATTTTCGGCATGGGCCAGTCCGGTGTATGACTTTCCAAACGTTCAACAGCGCGTGGGCTTAAAATAAGAATACCGTGGGCACCTTCTCCCCCCATGATTTTCTGCCAGGAATAAGTAACCACATCGAGCTTGTCCCAAGGCAGGTCCATTGCGAAGGCCGCAGAGGTCGCATCACAGATGGTCAGACCGGCACGATCATCGGCAATCCAGTCCCCGTTTGGCACTCTTGCACCCGATGTTGTGCCATTCCAGGTAAAGACAACGTCACGGTCGAAATCGACCTGTGATAAATCTGGTATATCGCCATAGGCCGCGTCACGCACAATCACATCATTAAGCTTGAGTTGCTTTTGAACATCAGAAACCCAACCTGAACCAAAGCTTTCCCATGCCAACATCTCTACGCCTCTTGTCCCCAACAAGGACCATAGAGCCATTTCCACAGCCCCGGTATCAGACGCCGGAACAATTCCGATACGCCAATCATCCGGCAGCTTGAGAATCGAGCGACTCAAATCCAGTACTTCAGCCAGCTTGGCCTTCCCAATAGCGGAGCGATGAGATCGTCCTTTGGGAATTCCTTTAAGTACATTTACAGACCACCCCGGCCTTTTAGCGCAGGGTCCGGACGAGAAACACGGGTTTGCAGGTTTTTTCATAATTCCAGTCAGTTATTTATTTAGACATTGATTTCAAAAATAACATACGCTTGCATTCTCAACTTTTTCTAAGGAAGATAATGCTGGTTGGTATGAAATTGGCTCACTATTCATTATTGCTGCATCGCAGCATAAATGATATACCCTCTTGGAATTAATGTTAAAAAACTATCGATTATTTACTGAATTTACATGGCATGAAAATTTCTTCACTCATCAGCAAAAATTCAGACCCAAATGATATCCACGTTATGGTTATCACCTCTTCTGATGAGACATATGCCTGCATAGAAACCTATTTATCAGACGAATCCAAAATAAAAATCTTTCACCAAAAAGGTGGTATTCAGGCCGTTACAACGTTTCGCCATCACGGCCTTGATGCAGTGATAATCGATATATCCGAGACTGAAGAAAATTGGCCCGTCACGATCACCCGATTAATTAAAATTGATGAGCACGTTAAAATCATCATGGTTTCGACAGATCAATTGGATCAACATCGCGGTGCTATAGAAACTGGGTTGGACCGGGGAGCCATAGATTATTTCAGCATACCAACCCGATTTGAAGATCAACAAACACTCAGCCTATTTAAAGGCGAATTCGCAACAACAATAAAAACTCAGAGCGTTGAGCGGCGCGCCCATGGCCCGACGGGCAAACCACTAGGCCCCCCAATCAAACGTGATGAAAGACGCAGGTTGGCCAGGTTGGAAGCAGCTGAGCCGATACCAGTTACAATCAGGCCCTATAAAAATGTCCAACCGGAAATCATTGCCATTGCCTCTTCAACAGGTGGGCCAAGGGCATTAAACGAATTTTTTGGTGGCCTGTCCCGAAAAATTAACTGCCCCATTATCATCACCCAGCATATGCTCAAGGGATTTACCTCTTCCCTTGCTGACGGCATCTCTAAAACTACAGATTGGGACTGTCTGGAAGGGGTTGATGGCATGGAGTTACAGCCAGGGTGTGCCTACATGGCCCCCAGTGACTATCACATGATCGTTGAAGCAGGAAGCCCACATCCGCGTATCAGGCTTCTGGATACCGAGCCTGAAAATTTTTGCAAACCATCTGCTGATCCAATGTTTCGAAGCATTATAAAAGTATATGGGGAAAATATACTGTGTCTCGTATTAACAGGCATGGGGACAGACGGGTTGGCTGGTGCCCGCCATATTGTTGATGCAGGCGGTAATGTTATAGCTCAGGATCAAGAAACATCCGTGGTCTGGGGAATGCCACGCGCTGTTGCAGAGGCTGGCTTGTGCGCTGCCATAAAACCATTGGATGCTCTACCCAGTGAAGTTATGCGGGTTGTTGCTGGAAATTTTTAAAGGCCGTAATACCAGGGCACGAAGAATGAAAAGACAATCCACATCAATAGCACAAGTGGAACACCGACTTTTACAAAGTCAATAAACCGGTAACCGCCCGGTGCCATAACTAGAATATTTGTCTGGTATCCAAGGGGTGATGCAAAAGAACAGTTGGCCGCAAACACAACAGCAAGGGCAAAGGCTTCTGGCGGGACCCCGATCACACGGGCTATATCAACGGCGATCGGTGTAAACAAAACTGCGCATGCCTTGGAGCTGACGATATTTGCAGACACGGCAACCAGCAGGAAAAACATAGACAATATGGCGGTTGAAGATTGACCATCCATAGCATTGACCAGCCCATGAGCAATATAGGTTGCCCCCCCGGTTTCCTGTAATGCGACACCCAAGGCCAGGGCCGCAGCAATCGTCGTCACGATCTTGGAATCCATGGCACGGAAAGCTTGTTGAATATTGATAACCTGAAATGCGACCATGGCCGCAGCGCCGCACAGTGCACTAACAACAATAGGAACTGTTCCAGTCGCCGCCAAGGCGATAACAAGTGCAAAAATTCCAAGCGAACGTCGGGCATGATCCAAAGTCGGCAATTCTTCAGAAGACCACTCGATCAACACCACATCACGATATTCTTTTAGCCCGGTAATATCGGTTGGTTGGCCCTGAACCAACAAAACATCCCCTGCTTGCAAGCGAATATCGGTAATACGCGAACGGATCATGCGCGAGCGTCTTTGAATACCAACCACCACACAACTGGTTTTATATCGAAAGCCGACCTGAGACAAAGTTCTTCCAATTAAGCGCGAGGCAGGAACAACCATGATTTCAGCAAGCATTTGCTCACCTTCTTCCCATGGCTTGCTCATTATTTTCATGTGACCCTTATGACCACCGTCTTCCAATACAGGGTACAGCAATCCCGGATCTGATAATAAGGAGTCTTTCAGGGCTTTGCGGGTTGCCGCAACGACCAGCACATCCCCACTTTTAACTTCATGATCTTCAAAGGGTGGAAGAACAGTCTGATTATTGGAAAAAATCATCCGCACGGTCATATTCGGTAACCCACGAAAAATTCCGCCAACAGGTGTTTCCCCTATCAACTCGGCGTTCTCGCCAACTGTAATCTGCGCCAGAAAGTGTTTTCCTTCGCGTTGCAGGCCTTGTTCGGAAGCATCATCGCGATCCGGTAGCAATCGCGGAATAACAAGTACGATATAAATCAAGCCGACACTGGCCAGAACAATTCCTGGTACGGAGAAGTCAAAAAACCCGAATGGCCTTTCTCCCATTTCAATCAATGCACCATTCACCAGCAAGTTTGTGCCGGAACCGATCAATGTTGTCATACCACCAAAGACAGCGGCGAAACTTAAGGGAATCATCCACTTGCTGGCGGATTGCCCAAACCGTGCAGAAAGCGCCTGCATAATCGGAATAAAGATCACAACAACAGGGATATTGTTGAGAAAGGCACTGATAACTATTACCACAATCAATGCAAACAACATGGCAAGAATGGACCCCATCCTGCCTTTGACAATCGACAGTATAACACGTGCCCCGTGATCGAGTATTCCCGTTCGCACCATTCCTTGCCCGATCACCAGCAAAGCCAGGACCGTAATTAGCGCTGGATTTGAAAACCCGTGCAGGATTCTAACCGGATCAACGAGATTGCCCCCAAACGGACCCGCAACAGGAAAGAAGTGAAAGAACACTAGCAAGGCACAAATCAGCCCAACCGAGGTCATTTCCATTGACGCGCGTTCAAACACGTAAAAAACGAAGGCCACACCGATGAAGGCGAATACAACCCACATCTGAAACGAAGAATCAAGGCCTGCTGTAAATTCTATCATAGGGAATGATAGTACTGATCTTGGCACGTCGGTAAATCATTAAGTTGGAAATTGGCAATAGATATATATTTTAATTGTATCGAACAAAACTATAACTATATAATTTATATAGGTTTTAGATAATTATCTTATTTTAGCTGCGCCAGGGTAAACAATGCATTATCCGTTAAAGCCACCTGTTAAAAAATGGGCCGATTCTATAGCGGCTCCATGCGCTGCGTGTGCGGTAAAAGACAAGGTTTTCTGCACTGTTCTGTCAGATGCTGAGATGAATGAAATGTCTGCATTTACCTTCAATGTCAGCATGAAGGCAAAGCAGATAATTTTGAATGAAGAAGATGTATCAACACATCTATATAACGTCACGGAAGGCGTGGCTAAAATTTACAAACACCTTCCGGATGGGCGCCAGCAAGTAACAGGCTTCCTCTATCCCGGTGATTTCTTAGGCATAGCCAAAAGTGAATTCTACGCCTACTCCGCCGAGAGTGTAACCAATATCCGCCTGTGTCGTTTTAATCATGCGGATTTGGAGAATATGTTCAAGAAGGTCCCACGGCTTGAATCATGGATGTTGAACACGGCGTCCAATGAACTGATCCAGGCTCAGGACCAACTGCTTCTTCTGGGACGCAAGACAGCCATGGAGCGGCTCTGCTCGTTTTTACTATCATTGTCAAAAAGAGCCATAAACAGAGGTGAATCTCCTCATGCTATTTATTTGCCTATGGGGCGTGAAAGCATTGCAGATTATCTTGGCCTAACGACCGAAACCATCAGCAGGACATTTTCCAAACTTAAAAAATCAGACATCATATCCTCCCAAAACTTAGGTAAGAGCGCTGTCGAAATTTCCGACATGCAGGCGTTACAGGAATGGGCACAAAGCTCATCCTGACAGGGAATCTGCAATATTCATAATTCTATTTAATGTCACATAATAAAATTCGTGAGTATTATTGTGCACTACGCATTAAATTCTCAAGCGCCCCTCTAATTAATTTATGCATTTAATTCCAAACAATTTGCCAATAAAAAAATAATTCTTTTAGGCACATGAAAAATAGTCATTTGTGCAAAACGAATAAGAACGCTACACTAAAAGTAGTTAAAAAATGGGGGCATTTTTGAAACTAGACATTGAAAACTCGAAACCCAATCATTCTCTTGCAGTAACAACACTTCTGCAAATGGGGATACGTATTGCTATCGTGGTTACCGTTGCCGCCGCCCTGAGTTATTTACATATCGTCAATACTCTTGAAGAAGAAACCAGTGACAAGCTTGAAAAATACATCACGGAACGTGGGCAAAAAGAAAGTATTCTTTTCACGCTGGCAACACATAATCACCAAACTTTAAAAAAAGCATTTCTAACAGCTTATCTTGACAGAGAGTTTAACCCACGGCTTGAACAGGCATTTGAAGATACGTTTTTAAAAGGCTCTGATGGTGCAACCCGGTTACGTAAAGACAAGTATTATGGTTATCGACGTGATGACGGAACCATGAGCAATTCAATTTCAGGTATAGTCGGTAAAAATGCTCCGCTTCACTCTCGTGAGTTTCGAGATCGGTTGGTTATTGCTTATGAAATGCTGGACCGATTTGCTTATGCCTGGTCCCATCATTTTTCCAACACATATGTATCAATGCTGGAAAACGTCAACATGGTTTACTGGCCTGGTCTGCCATGGGGACTACAGGCAGAACCGGATATTGTAA